>JAUNJO010000038.1 GCA_030533225.1 Eubacteriales bacterium | reverse complement strand
ACCCGGAGGTCGTTGGTTCAAATCGCACCGAAGCAACCAAACAGCAGCCGACATTTGCCCGTTGTTCTTAACGGAGTAAATGGTGCGGTATGTAACCGGAAGGCGTAATGCCTTCCGGTTACTGCTGTTTTTAGGCATTTATTGCTGCCATTTGCAGTTCTATTGGTAGCACCGCTATTGTGGATACTGCCGTCTTGGAGGTTGTGCGAGGCTTTGGTTGGAAGGTGTAGTGGACTTCGATATAGTTTCCACATTTGCGTGAGAATTTCTCCGCTTTCTCATATACATCGATGCGGAGGACGAATGCCCGAAGGATTTTCGGAGTTAGCTTGTCCATATCCACAATTTCCTTTGCGTTCTCAATGAACTCTCTAACGCAAATATCCCGCATATCCATTTCGGCAATTCTTGCCGTAATGCTTTCAAGCTCTTGCTTGATTTCGGTCTGCTCCAACTCGTATCCGCACGCCAGCTCATCGTATCGTTCGGGAGTGATACGACCAACCACTCTGTCCTCATACAGACAGCGGATAATCTTATCGATCTCTTTGACACGACTCTCCAAGCTGTTACGCTGCCGTTCTGCCATAGCGTAAAATTTCTTAGCTTCAGCTTCACCGTTTTCGGTTGCCATCGCGTAAAATTCTTCGGGGTTCTCTCTTGCTAAGGCGGTCATCTTTTGTACTCTGCCAAGCACGATTTCGTCGAGCATCTGCTCTCGGATATAGTGTGCCGAGCAATGTGTGCCACCTTTGGTCTGATAACCACCGCATTGGAAGAAGTTCTTTTCGGGAGCGAGTGACTTACATCTGTGCAGATACAGCTTTTGACCGCATTCACCGCAGAAGAGGTATCCAGCATACTTGTCCATTTCGCCCTGCTGATCGGGGCGCTTACGACCTTCGAAGTGCTTTTGCACCGCATCGAACAATCCTCGGCTGACGATGGCTTCGTGAGTGTTCTCGAACACCATAATGTTTTCGGCATCGTTCTTTAAGCGTTTCTTCAGCTTATTCGACTTTGAATAGGTCTTAAAGTTTACGGTGTCACCACAATACTCCTGATTTCCCAACATTCCACGCACCGTTGTCTGTGTCCATCGGAACGGATTGTTAAGGTCGGGGTGCCCTGACCGATTGCCTGTCCTCTTGAAAGCATATACGCTCGGACTCATGATCTGCTCCCTTTCGAGGATGGCGCAGATCTTACGGATTCCGGTGCCGCCCGCATACAGTTCAAATATCCGTTTTACCACGGGTGCGGTTTCGGGATTTATGATGAGATAAGGGTGTTCCTTTTGACTGCCCTTGTATTCGGGATTTTTAAGATAGCCGTATGGAACGGCAGTGCCCAAATGCTCACCACGTTCACCTTTGGCTTTCTGTACCGCACGGATTTTCTTGCTTGTATCGGCGGCATAGAAATCGTTGAAATAATTGCGGATGCCGGAGAAGTCCATGTCCTTAATGTTGAGACTGTCGTACCCATCGTTGATGGCGATAAATCTCACGTTATAGGTATGGAATACAATTTCCATCAAATGATTGGTTTTGATGTGTTCTCTGCCGAGACGGGATTGGTCTTTTACAATAATGACACCGATTTTACCGGCTCGCATATCTGCATCCATTTGTTTGAATGCAGGTCTGTCGAAATTCGTGCCTGTATAACCGTCATCGATATAAAACTTGCAGTTGTAAAATCCGTGATCGTCAGCATACCTTTGCAGGATCATTTTCTGATTGCTGATGCTGTTTGACTCGTCAATGTTTCTTCTCTGTTTTCCGTTCTTATCCTTTTTATCTTCTACAGAAAGACGGCAGTAAAGTGCGGTTATTAAATTGTTTGTATTCTCGGTTGATTTTAACATAATATTTCGTATCCTTTCCGAGCCGAGTGCGGCTCTGTAAAATCAAACCGAGTAGGATACACCAACAACATATCACTACTCGGTTTCAAAGTCCAGCGACAAAACTGTTAAATTTTTTCGCCGTTTATTAATGCTTTTATCTTGTCGGCGGCGGTGTCGGGAATATATCCTTCTTCCTCTGTGGGAATGACCGACATGACCGGATAGGTCACGCCTTTGACTTCTACCATCTCCAGCACATGGCAGTGTCGGCGGCGGTAGGTGATACTTTTAGTATCCTTTTGAAGTTCGCTGAAATAATTTTTCATTAAAATATAAATTCCTTTCTCCAACATTCAGTTGGCATTAACAGAGCGTGAGATATAGATTTCTCACGCTCTTTACATACCGCCCATCACGGGGCCGGTGTTCTTTTTTTGTCTGCGCGGCTGATGCATCGTAGTACAATCTTCCACGGGAGCATCTTCGTCGATTATATTGCTGATATCGCCGATAAGATATGCCGCATCAGTTCCAATACTATGAGTACCGCCGAAGGGATCAGCGATATCCAGAACAGTTTGTTCATATGCCTCTCCAGTTTGTCCTCCGCCGTACTGCGAAGCATAGAGATGTTGTTCGAACAGCTCTCGCTCATTCTCCCAACCTGTTTCTCGGTATCCGTTATCAGCTGACGAATGCCATCGGTCAGTTCCGCCGCCGATGCTTCCATCGCTGTCTGAAACTGTTCGGTCGCCGTTTTGGTCTGTTCGGTGTACTGCATAAGCACCTTCAGCTGCCGATCCATATATCTCTTCAGTTCCTCCGCTGTCGTCAGCGTAGGCAGGGTATCCCAAATCTCTCTCAGCAAATCTATCTGAGACCTCTGCGTAGATATCATTGCCTTCCAGTTCGGCTCGGTCACCGCTACGCAGGGGTGTGCGGTTTCTGCTACGGTAATCTGCTCTTGTATTTCGGTTATAAAATTCTGCGGTGATTTGCGCTCTGTAGATGAACTCATATTCCATACTCTCCTTTAGAAATTTTGTTAGGTGTAATTTACTGTCCCGACAGGCTTTGCCCTCGGGAGTGGTGTAGGTTATATTCTTACGGGTGTCCGTCCAATTGACACCGTAACCTTCCGCTTCCATCAGCATAATAAAATGCTCTCTATCGGAGGCGGTCTGCATTGCGTTACTGATAACAGCTTCAAGCCGTATCTTCCAACTCTCGCCCTTTTCGGCAGAGCGATATTCTCGGTCGTTCATCGGCTTTGCTCTCTCGGTGGTCGGCTTGGGTTTCAAAACCGATAGCCCATATTCAAGGCAGAGGGCATCTGATTTTTGCATCAGCATTTCCACCTCGCTTTCTGTGATGTGAAACTTTTTACCGCTTTCTGCGTTTACGCTGTTTATCACAAAATGCGAGTGGATATGATCACGGTCACAGTGGGTGGACACTACAATTTCGAAGCCGTGAAACTTTTCGGTTTCTTCGGCAAATCTTACTGCTATTTCGTGTGCCGTTTGCGGTGATATATTTTCGTCCACCGAAAAGGATTGCACGAAATGATAGAACAGTCTTTTATCCGTTTTACCGTATAATCGTTTCGTATTATTAAACTCGGTATAGGCAGACTGCGGTGTACAGTTAACTCCTGTCACATACTTATTACCGTCATCGGCAATGGTTTTGTCATCTCGCATCGTGTATTGCAAGACGAACGACATTGTATTATAGGTTTGCGGTTTTTGGTAATTTACGAAATGAACAATAGCCATAGTTACCTCCTTAGAAGCTGCTCGGCAAGTAGTTCGTAAATCCTTTTTAGTTCCTCTTGGGTGGCTGTAAGATTTACGGTGTTGATTCTTCCCTGACGGGAGAGTATCAGCAACTGATTTACATTGTTACCGAGTTTTTTTACCTGTGTGGTCAGTTCGCGCAGACCGTCATAATTGATTACCTTTTTATCGATGGCGCAGAGTATGATATAGTCGGTAATGCTCATTCCGGCATCTGCGGCTTTTTTGCGGATCAGAGCATCCATCGTATCGGAGACTCTGAAATTGAATCGTTTAGTTTTCATATAAAACACATCCTTTTAAATATTAAAGTTTCTTGGCTTACCTTCTTTTCAAAGAAGGTAAGAAGTGGGTTTGGGCTTCTGCCCAATAAACAGCAGTCGAAGGCGCGGCCGCCGCTTTAGCGGTGGTCGTACAGCCAAAGGCGATGCTGGTTCTCTCCTGAAGGAGAGAAATAAAATGCGGTAGTTTTTATTGCTTTTTGAGTAACCTTCAGCGACAAATCTCCGCACGCTCGGCTCACATTTGTCCTGTGTTGCGTTTTAACTGAGGCGGTCGGGTGTTTACTCAACCTCGCAAACCTTTCGGCAAACGGGCGGACAATCGCTTCACAGGAACGCAAGGGACGAAAGTGACGAATGTTTTCTACACCGAATTTGTTTCGTCACTTACGGCACTTTCGTCACTGCCCACAGCAGAAGAAGGAATATATTTCACCTCCAATAGCCGTGTCCCATTGCTACGGTGATCACGATAATGCACACCAAATTCTTCGAGGTCGTACCGCCATCGGTTCATCATTTGCTTGAAGCCTTTGACCGTTACTTCACTGTCGGTGAGCCTATTGAACAGTTCCACGAACTCACTGTTACCGCCTACGAAAGTTTCTTGTTCTTTCATAAACTGTACGAGCAATTCCATCTCCGGCGGTAACAATTTTTCGGGTTGCTCTCGGCTGTCGGATTTCAATTCCCATACGAAATCCTTGTTCGAGAATTTAATTTCCAACTGCCGATGCTCAATATCTCTGCCTGTGCAAACGAGTGTTGCGAGGTTTTCACTGCGTTTGCTTTTGTCAAGCACGAACACCGAATCGACTGCGCCTACGATTCCGGTCGTGCCTGACAGTTTGTTCAGCGGATCGCTGTCGCCCTGCTTACGAAGGTGATGCACCAGCAGAAGAGAGATATTAAGCTCGTCTGCCAACTGCTTCATCCGACGGATTTCATCGTAGTCGTTACCGTAAGAGGTATCTACACCGCCGTTGCGCACAATTTGAAAAGTATCGATTGCAACGAAAATAGTATCGGGATGCTCTTTCACGAACGCACGGATTTCATCGCAGAGACCTTCGGCAAGCGTATGCGCCGCCGTTGCAAAGAAAGCATTGGAGGGGACATCATCTGTGATTAAACACAGTCGTTCCTGCACACGCCTGAGCGTATCCTCCAAGCAAAGATACAGCGTTGTGCCTTTTGTGGTTGGCATACCCCACACGCTTTCACCTTTGGCGATGCGGATACATATATCCAGCACCCACCACGATTTACCGATTTTAGGTGCGCCGCCGAGGATCGTTATCCCTTGCGGCAGCAGAGTGTCGATACAAAACTTGGTCGGCTCCAGTCTTGTATCCATTAAGGTTTCGCCGTCTATGACAGTGAGTCTGTTCTTCTTTTCGCTCATATAAATCACATCCTTTCAAATATTTTTGAGAAAAAGAAACTGCTTTCCACAAAAAAGTGGGGGCAGTATTCATATTGCATAGAGACATAAAATCGAGTTATCTCTACTGTAGGCGCACCACTCATACAAGGAGTGCGCTTACAACTGCGGATGGCGACTGTTTGCCTGTGAGAGAAAGTTCATAAGCTTTCCTCGCTTCACCGCAGATTTTTTGTCTGTTCGCCCGACGTTGTTCCTACGCTCTTTTCTTGACCGCGTTTCGCGTTCGGTGGTTGTTCTTCGCTCGCCGTGTCCTCTTGCGAGGGCGCATCGTCTGCGCCTTTCTCCTACAGCACGATTCCTTTCGGTTCGCTGTCATGGCAAAGCCACCGCCGCATATCTTATCGGCAGATCATTCAATTGTAAGGACAGGCTTTCTTTTTTCGCCTGTCTGTGATATAATTGTAGAATGAAAACAACACCTTCGGGGTGAGAAGGTATTTCGAAGAAAAATACACAAAGTTCACTTTTACACAAAAAGGCGGTAGATATATGCAGATGCTGGCCTCACAAATTGGGTTATATGTAACTTTAGAAAATGACGGTTATATAAAAAGAAATCTCATCACAGAATCGGGTGAGCAGGAATTACCTGTTACCACGATTAAGGATGAGATTATAGAGTTCTCTGAATTGAATTTCGGGCCATACTCAAAAGCTGTAGATATCATTCAAGAAATTGCAGATAGTATCAAAATCGAGAGTAAACGCAAGTTATCAAATGAGGCACGTAGCAATTATGAGCGACTCACTTCAGTGATCGATATCCTGGTCAACGAGTTAAAAGAAAATTCTTTGGTTGCTTCATTGCTTACGGGCACTATGGTCGTGGATTCCGTTCCTATCTTTGACGATTCGATTGAAAGCATCGAGATCACAAAAGCTATACTTCCGACACTGCTTCGGGCAATCGTTGATTTCAATTTGTTTGTTAATGATACTTTCTATAATATTTATACCGGCAACACCATCGATGAAGACGGTGAGCATTATTTCCTTTCGCAAATTATGTTGAGCCAGGAACTGACTTTTGAAGGAGAACTTACAGCGCGTTATTTCTTTCGTAATCTACCAGATTATTATATTTTTCTTTTGATGCAGTTCCTGTCCACCAAACCCCAACTCGTTCGTTGTGAATGTTGCGGTAAATATTTTGTTCCTAAAACCAATAAGGCAACCAAGTACTGCGACCGCATTCTTAAAGATGGTAAGACCTGCAAGGATCTTGCGCCGAGCCTGAAACATAAAAAGATGGTTCTGACCGATAAGGTTGTTGAAGCATTCGACAGAGCGAAGCGAAAAATGTACCGCCGTTATGAGCGTAATGACGGTAAGATATATATGTCACCCAAAGGCATAACCTATGATGATTTTTATGTTTGGAACGATGCGGCTACCGAGGCAAGAGATAAATATCTGCGCGGTGAATTAACAGCGGAAGAGGCATTAAAAATTATTGAGGTAAACGATTGAGTGCCGTACAATCGAATAGAAATAGTTTCATCGACCCGTAGGCCGTTTCAGATAAAACAAACGGCTACAAAGGCAAATATAAAAAATACCCACCGGATGTTGTGGTGAGTTCCGTGAAGAACCGCCGCATCCGGTGGGTGTTTTTGTACTTATTTTAAGTCTGTATTTTCAGTGTCCATGCATACGCAAGCGTACCAGTAATATCCGTCATACATTACACCGACCGCCATATAGGTGTACTTAGAGCTGCCAACATATGACCAGTGTCCTTTGCTGTTTCGAAAGCCGTTGGCTATTGAGTAGGCTATCTCGTCAGCCGTACCGCCCCAATTGCCTTTGCCTATGGCTTCACGCACATTAGCGGTATAATAATTTTCCTCGCCTTCGATACCGTATAGTGACCAGTCCACATATTCGCCGTATTGCAATGCTTCGGCGGCTGCTCGTTGGTCGGTGGTATCATGAGCAAAATTTGTTTTAAGCTGTGTGCATCGGTATTTGCAGTATTCGGTCAGTCCGGGGATGACCATTGCGGTGACATCGCCCTGCTCGCTGCGGAACTGATTTATGTATTCTGCGACCTTCTGTGCCACTAAATTCATGCTCGGTTTGGGTGGAATTACGATTTCTTCCGTAGGCAGATCCTCCGTTTCTACTATATTGATGCATCCGTTTTCCTTTGGAGTTTCCGCCGTCGATAGCTCGGCCGGTTTTGTCGTTACTGAGGGCTTTGTTTCTTCCTTTTGCTGTGTCGTTGTTGGCTCTGTGACGGACACGGTTGGCTCGATTGCCTGATCCACGCTCTCGGTTGGGAGAGGCTCTTTTTCTTTCTCTGTCGGTTCTACCGCCGTTACAGGCGGTGTTATTTCGGTGGGTGTTTCTGTTATTATCGTTTCCGACACCGTTGTCGGCGGACTCTCGGTAGGCGGCGGTGCGGTGTTGTCACCGCATCCTACCATACTTATGAGCACCCCACAGCAGAGAAGAAGGATTATGATTTTTCTCATATATCCTCGACCTCCTCCAAGCCTTGCATCACTTCCACCATTATGCGTGTGGCTAAGATAAATCCCGAACTGAACGCTTCACGCTCGGTGATGCAGGAAAGTTCGCTTGTGCAGTCTTTGAACTTTTCAAAGGTTTCTTTTTGTTTCTCTGTAAGCCCTGCCGTCAGTTCTTCCTCGTTTTTGCATATCAACTTGACGAGTTTATCCACTCTCGTTCCTCGTTTAATATACCTTTCGTGCGGACTGATGTTGCCGTAGTATAAATCTTCAAGTGTTGTCATGTGCGTTGCACCTCCTTTTGCAACACAAACACATACCACAACACTCGCCACAAGTCCAGCGTTTTTCGATATAAAATGCAAAAAGCGCCGCATTTCTGCGACGCCTTTGACTTATAGATTATTTTGTTTTGATAAATCCGCATCCAAACGTTCCTACAAGGAGTGCAGTGATGATAACACCAATCACTGTGATGTAGTCAAAGCCGAACATCAGGGGCATAATGGATGCTGCAGTTGCAAAACCGGCAACATTTAAAATAGCGGTGTTCAGCCCTTTTCGTGGCTTGAATAGATAGATGACCACTAAAAAGAGCAGAACGCAAGTCAGTATGGCAGTAATCAGTGGACCGAAGTTTGCATAACCAAATGGCATCATACTGAAATAGGAATATGTCCTGCGCCATGGTTCGCCATCTGGATTTGCAAAGTTCAGAACAACTCCGTATGGGAGTAGTTCGAGAATCAATGCAACAAGAGGTAATATGAGAAAGAGACTCTTTTTAATCTTCATATCGCCACCTCCTTATTTCAATTCGGTGCCGCCCCATTCAACAACGGTAAAACCGTTACGTTCGGGTGCAGTCAACTCCTGCTCTTGCAGATCCACGGCAGTCTCAGATGCCTGCCAAGCCATAAATACGCGAATCAGCGTATCGGGAGCAGGATTTACTTCAAGCTGTGCTGCATCGGTGTAAATATCGGTCTGGAAAGAAATGATGTTATAAGGGTTCTGCTCCATCAAAGGCAGCCAGTACACAATGAACTCGTTCGCTTCACGACGAGAAAGACCGAGCTTATCAAGCGCATCCTCAAGGAACGCTGCGGTATCTTCTCCCTTGACACAGAATCCTTTGGACAGGTCATACTGTGCATAGGTTTCGCCTTCCCAATAAAGATAATTATATGTCTGTCCTTTGGCATCGGTCAGCGTGCCGTCTGGGGAAGCAGTTACCGTCCATCCGTTCATATATGCCGGATAGGTGCAGGTCAGTTTACCATTAAGCGTCAAATCAACGGATACCTGCATCTCTTCTTCAGGATAGAGATAAATAACCGGCTTGTATGCCGCATTAGGATCCGGTTGCCAATCACTTGCTTCGACCGATGTGAAATCACATTCCACGCGCTGATTTTCCTGGTCATAATAGACATTGGAATAGGTTGCTGTAATTTGGTCGCCTACGCACCACTCGTCAGATAACGTTCCGTTGAGCTTAATTTCATAGGGCATAGGGATAACTGTTCTGGCAAAGAAACAGTTGGAATATATCTTTGTAATCTTAATATGGTCAAAGATATTGTGGTCATACTTTTCTGCTGTCGATTTATCTAACCATTGCTCGGTGTATTCTAAATGGCTAAGATCATCTGACAGTTTCCAGCTTGTAGCATGAACTTGAGCCGGATAGGATTCCATTACATCGCCTTTGTAGGTTACTTTAACAACGCTACCTGCTTCAACCTCAATCTTCTCCAACTCAGACATTCCGAAGGAAACCTTATCGGTGCTCATAAGCATCGCGCTATCTCCAACGGGCTGTACGGTGACAGAAGTGCCATTGATCTCCAGTATGGTTGCGATAAAAGAGTGCTCTACATTTGGTTTCTCTTTGTACCATAGGTTATCAATGGAACGAAAGTTATTAGGGAAGAAATACACCTTGGTGGCACTGTAGATGGAGCCATCATCGGTCAATCGGTTCCAATCTACAATCTTATAAGTCAGCGAGGTGTATTCTCTCGTTCCACCGTCCTTATATACTCCTGTCGGAATGGGGATCACAAGAATAGCCAGCAAAACAACGATAACTATTGGTATCCATATTTTCTTTTTCATCGTGGCACCTCCTTATTCGCCGTATTCTACATCAATAATTTTGCCTTCATGTGTAATAGTAAAGACTTGATCTCCTCCGGCTGTGTTTTTCTTTGAGAAGCTTACAGTCCAAAGACCCTTTTCGGTATCAAATCTTGCGCTCGTTTGATTATACTCTACAGTAACGTCCTTCTTTACAAGGTCGATGGCCTGCTGCTCGGTTAAAACATTTTCTCCAATCTTAACCGAACTGAGAATTTGCATAGCTTCGTCACCATACTCGCTCCACCATTTATCGGCACCTTCATTCATTGCCACGTAGGAACCAGCCATACCTCGGAAGCTGATAAAATCCCAAACCTTCTTGTTGTCATAGGTGCCTTGCCAAGCCTTATATTCTCCGACAGTGATTTCTTTCTCTTCAAGCCCTGTCCCGCAAACACCGAAAGCAGTGTAGTACCACATTTTGATTTTACCTTCGGTTTGACCTGCAGGCCAGAAGGAAATACAATACTCTTCGGAATTATTTCTGTGCTCCGTCTCATATTCCCAATCGTGCGGAATGGTGAGCGTAATGTTTGAATATGCACCTGACTCACGCACTGTTGCAGGCTGTGTCTTAGGATTAACGCCGTCCATATAGACGACCACATCAGACTCACTCGCAATATCCGCATTCGTTTCCGGCTCAATTAAAATGTGCCACTCAGCCATATCGCAGGTGCCTACCTCCGGAACGATGGAACGAATATTGACATATAGCTTACCATCAGAACCAAGCTTCACATTATCTACATTATGACGTGTAGATCCACTGCCTTCTTCCAAGAGAACCATTACGAGAATTTGATCTTCAAAGTATGCTGCGTCATATTTATCACAGGCATCAAGGAAGCCAATTGTGCTGTCCGAAGCAGGATCCTCTCTGCGTTCAAGACTATATTTTTCCTTGTTCTCGTTATAATAAGAATTCAATTCGTCAACCGAGCGAATGATCTTAACGATTGGATATTCAACACCATCGTGGTAGCCGTCAGTCCTTATATATTGAGTTTGAAAATCAATAAAGGTTTTCTTCACGTCTCCGCTTGTGTCTCCAATACGGGTAACGGTGAACTCTACCCACATCTCACATTTCGTACTTTCGGCACCACGACCGTTCTCATATACCAAGCAATCAGTTGTAAAGCGGTATTTGCCGTTTTCCGAAATGTCGAACATATCCGTCAGATTATATGTTTGCTTCTGTGAGTATTTGGAACGTAATTCATAACCTATATCGTTAAACGCAAGGTTGTCGAGGGTTACACAGCTTTCCCATTTGCTGTTTATTTCTTTTTCAATTGTATAATATTCGCCGTAAACCACATTATATGAGGTTTCGTTGTTCCATTTAACCTCAAGTTTGATTTCTTCGTCATTCCAGATCATATTCACAATCTGAACGTTCATACCTTCAAAAGTGGTATGTGTCTTGCCGATTTCGATGGTGGCTTTATCTGCTTTTATTATGCCATCTGCATGCCGACCAACATTTTGATTACAGGCGGTAAGACTCACCAAGAGAAAGACAGATAACACAAGAGACACTATTCGTTTCATTGGGGATCCTCCTCCCATGTAATTGTTAATCCGAGCATATTCAAAAGATTAGAGCTCTGATCATCAGTCAAAACGGTTTCCTGCTTCGTTGTTTCGTTGATCAATTTGTCCCCAGAAAGGGAATAGATGGTTTGTACGCCATTCTCGGTGGTAAAGATTATTCTAAATCCGGAAGATAGATTTGTAGTTCCGCTTTGCGAATAGTCCTTATTTTCCGTTAACGCATCATCTTCTGCCTCTTCATTGACAGATTCTTTATTGCCTCCGCCGGAGTTCACAAAGGACGATTGCACGGTATAGTAAATCTGCGCCACCTCATCGGCATCTTCCTTCAGGATAGTGGACTGTGTGGCAGTACCGGAGCTTATAACCTCTACACGAACAAACGCTGCATCAGTGCCATCAACACCACCCATCATGTCCATGGCTTCGCCAGCACTATTATTACTTTTATTTGCAGGCATCATTGCAGGAAGTATCATCACAGACCAAATGGTAACAATCAGACAAAGAGGGATGCACAGAGCCAGGATGCGATTGCGGTTTCTTTTACGTTCTTTTATTCTTTTTTCACTACGACGAAATACTTCCGCCGTGCATTCATTTATTTCTCTCATAATAACAGCTCACCATCCTCTCCAAGAATGATGCGAAGTTCCTTTTTAGCGCGATATAACAGGTTATCTACTTGTTTTCGGTTCTTCTTCATAACCTTGGCTGCTTCGTCATAGGTCATATCTTCAAAATAGACCAGGTGTATGACAACACGCATATCTTCCGGCAGCTTAGAAATAGCGGCGTTCACCACTCGCTTTCGCTCATCGGCAAGGACAAGTTCTTCCAATGTTTTCTCATCCTCAAGACCTTCTGCCTCGGACAGTTCGACAAAGCTCAATACCTTACGGTGCTTTATGTAATCGAGCGCACGACTGCGACCAAGCATAAAGACATAAGTTTTGAGCGTTACCTTGAAATTGTACCGATGCTTATGTACGACAAGATCAGAAAAGGCATCTATCGCAATATCTTCGGCTGCGTGGACGTCATGCACATAACCATCAATGAAGAACACGAGACTGCGAAACAGTTCCTTCATTATATCGTTAAAGGCACTTTCATCACCATCAAGGAAACGGCGGTAGCTACTTGCGCCGTTATCCATATGGGTTCCTCCTAAACTCGGGATCACGTCTGACCCCTTCACTTATTATACGACTGAGCAGGCTATAGTTCCTTATAACAAAACGCAAAAGCCCGTAACTTTTTTGCAAGTTACAGGCTTTATCATCATCCGTGTTCAGTTCTTGGGTGGGTGGATACTCCTATAACCGCACCTTATTTATTTTAGATTCTGTGTGCTTTCAATGCGTTCTTTTAATACATCCACCTCATATCCGTGAATGGGTTTTTCAAATTGAAATTTCTGTGTTTTGCCTCTAACATCGGTAAACTCGAAATAAAAATAATATACTGTCTCTCCGTTGCGTCCGACAGCTCGATGTCGAATAACTTTCTTTATTTCTCTACAGTTTGTGATCTCACTATACTCATAATGCTGTCCGTTAAATGGATTGGTGCGATAATAAAAACCATTTTCGCCAATCTGAATTTTGAAATAAAGATAACGAACAATAAGCAACCATATAGCTACAACCGCCAATACAGTGCCGGGAACAAGCAAATATGCATATCCATCGGCTTTAATGATAACAGCATCAATAATTGTCACAACGATAAGTAAAACAATCGCAAGAACGATTCTTGTCTTTCCGAACACCTTGCCATCAATGAGGTACTCTGCTTTTTCCTTTCTGTCCTCGGGAATTTCTTTGCATGCAGATGTCTCGATTTTTTTGATAAGGTAATTCACAGCTTTTTCATCTGCGTAAAAAAACTGAAAGCGAATTACAGGAATACCGGGGATTTCAACATTACAAAAATCCTGTTGCGCTCTGTTTTGGGCTTCTCCGGAATTGACCCATGCTTTTTCTACTTCAGCGTAATTGTAGAACTTTCCGTTGCTCGGACCGGTCTGATAATAAAAACCGTCTTTCCCGACCAAAACCTTGTAAAAAGCAAGTCTGTGACTGGTTGCGATAACAAGAGCCAGTAAAATCGCAGAAAAGAGACCTGTGAATATAAACGCCCCATTATTTGTGCTATGAAGCCACGCAGTAAGTCCACCGAATACCGCAAACATAAGTAGCGTAAGAATAACCGGTAATTTATTGGCTCGTATTTTATATTTCCATTGTTTGTCTTCCAATTCCTACCCTCCATTTTCCTTATAGATAATACCGCTTGTTTATTCATCAAAATAACCAATACCAACCATAATGGCATTGAGTTTGCTTGCATTTTCCTCATTACAGTAAGCAAAAACCAATGTGTTGTCAACACGCATGCAAATCGTATATAATCCGTTTGCTTTTATGGTATAAAGCATATAATTAGCTGCACCTTCGGAAACTTCAATATTAGGAATATCATATCTATTTTCACGGATATAGCTTCGATATTGCTTTCTAATATGTTCGGCATTCTCATAACTATCAAACTCAAAGAAATCAAATCTAATATCGCCATCTTCAAAAGCAATGGCATTTTGAAGCTCGTCACCCATTTCCCATTTCTTCTGATAATCGCTTGTTATATTAGCACCTACAAAACCATTTTCTTCGATTACACTTAACACTTGTTCAGGGGTTGCAGGTGTTCTGGGATGGACTTTTGTAAAAACGACCACAAAAATCACAACAAGGAGCACAACAACAAGTATGGGGAATAGAATAAATTTCCAGTTACCATTCTTAAACATATAAAACTTCTCGCTTTCACATCAAGGATACTTATATATCCTTATTTAACTCTATTAGAATCACTTCCGGTCGGTTGTTAAAACGAAACGGAAGGATACTGTTTCCAATGCCTTTGCTCACAATCATATTCGTGTTTTCATCGGTATATAGTCCTGCGTCATACTTAGGAAATAAACCCTGATTAGGAGCTACTAAGCCGCCCACAAAAGGAAGTCTGAATTGACCGCCGTGTGCATGACCACTGAGGACTAAATCCATATCGTTATCTGCATAGACCTCAAATAGTTCCGGTCTGTGAGATAGCAGGATCGTGAACTCATTTTCGGCATCCGAAATCTCTTGCAATTTGTTTTTCATTACTGATTCGGAATCGCCAAATAAATAATCTGTTTGAAAACTTGGATCGTTAACACCAAGTAATGCAATCGTTTCTCCGGACAGTTCAAGCTCAATGCGTTCATCGTCTAAAACGACGACGCCTTGCTCAGTTAGTCCTGCTTTTAATTCGTCATACTCAGATACGCGAGCTTCATGATTGCCTGTCACATAGTAGCAGGGAACAATCTCCATTGCAGCCTTTGTAAACTGCAGAGCAATATCAATGTCAGTATTACGGGAGTCAATAAGATCTCCGGTGATTGCAATAATATCTGGCTCTGCATCCCGCAGCATATCAAGGAGCTTTTCATTGTTTTTGCCCATCTCCGCATTATGCAGATCGGAAACGTGGGCAATACGGTATCCGTCAAATACTTCGGGCAATCTATCACTTGAAATCGTATATGTATTGAGTTCCAGTGCCGTGTTGCCCCAAGCAGTCCAAATAACAAGTGTCAGAAGAATAGCTGCCACAATAGCAAGTACAATTATTCTTTTTTTCTTCACCGTCATGGCAACCTCCTTCTAATTTATAGGTT
Source organism: Eubacteriales bacterium (assembly GCA_030533225.1). Taxonomy (GTDB): domain Bacteria; phylum Bacillota; class Clostridia; order Oscillospirales; family Acutalibacteraceae; genus Ruminococcoides. Next base: position 1,753 of record JAUNJO010000038.1, on the reverse strand, counting down.
ATTTGCTCACTTTGTTTGTAAACTTCTTTTTCACAATCAATGCGACAATAAAGACAATCAAACTTGGAACAAGATATGTAACAGCATTGATAAGCAGAAACGCATAGAAAGGAAAGGAAGTAAGCATACTGTCATATCTGCACGCATCAACTATGGTGAGTATAGCAAAGCCTAATACCAAGAGAGCAGATATGGCGTATAAAAATTTATGTATTATAGTTTTCTTCATAGTGCAACTCCTATTGAACAGGGGTAAAGTAAAGGGAATACTCGCCCAAATTGATGGGCAACGTAGGAACCTCAGAACCGTCATAGTATTCCGTCGGAGCTACTGTAGCATATCCCTTGATGCCATCAATCGTTACCTCATAATCGGTGCCTTTCGGTGTTTTCTGCTGCACCTTGTAAGTTCCGCTGTAGGTCTTATTATTAGTTGCGTCAGTAATGGTAATCGAACCGTCCTTAGCAACCAGTTTAAGATCCACGATTTTTGCATTTGGATGGATGTCATCTTCTTCGCCGACAGCAACAACAAGTTCATCCTCGTTTTGCGCTACCTCAATATCATTTCTCATAACTGCGCCCATTTTCCACTCGTAATCTTCAATGGTAACCACATCACCATTGCAAGCAGATAAAGTGAGCATTAACATTAATAATAAAAGCAGCGATATAATCTTTTTCATACACGCACCACCCTTACAAAAGTTCTCTCAACTTATCGAGGAAGGCTTCTTCGCCCCAAGTGTTGACTTTGAAGAACAGAGCCTGACTTCCTCCGGCTGTGATAGCCGAAAGGCTGATCGGACCATCACCGTTTTGGAAGAGCGTGACACTCAGACTGACACGGTTACCTCCGGCATAACTATATCTTTCAAAAACTCGAACGCTGCAGCGAGCATCACCGCTACGAAAGTCACTGGAGTCCTCCAAGGATGCAGACATACTTCCGTTCAGTATTCCATCTTCAATTCTGCTTATCCACTGATTAAAATTGCCATTCAGTGTATGTTCTAATTTAGCCATAATACGCCTCCTCTTACTTGATAAAGAAAACTGCTATTGCGCAGGCAAATACAAACACTGCACAACCGAGACTGAAATATGCAGTTTTGCGGCTTGTGTTCCATTGTATATAGGTCGAACAGAGCAAGTTTACACCCATTAGTGCAATGTACAGATTGATTGCCTGTGTCCATATATCAAATATTTGTAGTACTGCCAACGTTACTACTGCAAGACTGACGATAACCGAAAATACGGTAATCACTTTATGTAACACCGGTGTATCTTTCCACTTTGTTTTCATAGTGCATTCTCCTTGCTTAGTCCAAAACAACAGACTTTTTCTTGCCCTTTTTATTTCTCGGATATTCTCTGATACGGATTACAAAATCGAGATTAAGCGCTTCGGTCTTGCCGTCCTTTTCGACCAGGATAGCTCCATCAGTTACCTCTTTGATGATGCCTTCGTACTGGTGATTACCATCGAAAGAGGAAATAATGCACTCTTTATCAATAAATCTTTTAGCAAGTTCTTTCATTTCGGTATTGCCCTCCATTTTTCTTCTTTTAATTATTTGTCTTGCAACAACTGCCCGTCGATTACGGAACAGAACATAAAATATGATAATCCACAAAATGATTATCGGTATGTATGTTGATGGGTTCAATATACCACCTCCACAAAAACACCTCAATAATAAAAAAGTGCGTGACCGAAGCCACGCACCGAAAAACGCAAACTCCGATT
>JAUNJO010000081.1 GCA_030533225.1 Eubacteriales bacterium | reverse complement strand
ATATTGCCTCCTTGAGTTGTTCTGTTTACAGCTAAATGTATGCCCATCAGAGGATTTGAGAATGTGATAGGACAATCGCTTGCGCCTGCGGCTACTATCCCTCTGTCGAGGAAGCTCTTTGCAGTAAACATTTTGTAAGCTCTTTCTTTACCGTAGTTCGTGAGATATCCGTCCCCAAACTCATATAAGAAAATTGGGTTGCATATTGGAACAATATTTAATCTTTTTATTTTTTCCAGAAGCTCGTCGTTAATCATAGCAGAATGTTCGATTCGGTTTCGCCCATATTTCTCAGGATATTTTTGTAAAGCTTTTTCTATAGCGTTTATTATAACCGTGATTCCTTTATCGCCGACTGCATGGCTGGTAATTTGCCAATCTCCTTGGATCATTCGCATGACATACTCATCAACGAGCTCTTGAGAGTGTGACAATATGCCATAATTATTTGGATCTATGGCGTAAGGCTCCAATGTAGCGGCTGTAGGACCGCTGCTTGAACCATCTATCATTAGTTTGGCAGGGCCTAACCTAAAGTGTTCGTCGCCAAAGCCGGAATGAATACCGACATTAAGATAGCTGTCAACGAATTTAAGATTTTCTGCAAATGAGAAAATCATAGAATAAAGCCTTACCTTAAATTTCTTGGATTGAATGGCATTTTGTATGGCTTTCATTTGAATTGAACCATAGCCACCTGAGTCATGGATGGATGTAATGCCTTCTTTTAAAAGCATTTCATTAGCCGCTGTCATACCGTCAATAATTTCTTCCTCTGTTAATAAAGCAGCCTTGAACATAGCCATATGAGCTTCTTCCAACATAACGCCTGAAATCTCACCGTTTTGTCTTGTGAAAGTTTGCGGGCTAAACTCAGGAGTATTGGTGATGCCGGCAATTTCTATGCTTCTGGAGTTATGTGCTGAAATATGGTTGCATACTCGCGTGAGCATTACAGGATGATCAGGAGAAACCAGATCTAAATCCCACTTAGTTGGATTTCTTTTTTCTTTGAGATATTGATCGTTATATCCCCATCCACGAATCCAGTGACCCTTAGGAGTGGTTTTAGTTCTTTCAAAAATAGCTTCTTTTATATCTTCAATGGAAGAAACGGCGGACGGACGACAATCTATTGCAAGTGCGTTTACTCCCATGACTGCTGTATGCATATGTGAGTCAATAAAACCCGGAACGGCGGAACGGCCATTTAGCTCAATGATTTTTGTGTTATCTCCCTTAAAAGTAAGGGCTGTATCTTCATTGCCTACATACAAGATTTTATTGTCTTTAATAGCTACGGCATCAAATACGTTATTATTTTTATCAACAGTAATAATTGAACCGCCTTTGATGATTAAATCTGCCTGCATAAAGCACCTCCTTAATAGAGAGAGGATCTCTTTGAAGAGACCCTCTCGTTAGAGCAGTAAAGTTATTTTATTCAAAGTCTTTTTCTTCATAGTAGTCGTCATACTGCGCTTGGATCTTATCCATGATTTCGGCAGATCTAGGCTTAGTACAGAGTGACACAATGACGAAAACGATTATGTTGAGTAAGAACGACAAGAGATTTCCTCCGCCTGATAATGAGAATACCCAAGGTGGCGTAACAACACCGAAAGTAAACAGGCAAAGTGAAATAATACCAACAAGCAAACCTGCTATAGCGCCTGCTGTAGTCGATCTTTTCCAAAAGAGCGCTCCGACTGTTGGAACCATAATCTGAGCCGTTCCGGCGAGGGCAACGAGACCTATAGTTACGAGCGCACCAGGTACTGTTAAGCACATTACATAAGCAGCTGCGGATAAAACGAGGATAGTCCATCTGCCGACCCAAACCAGTTGTTTTTCAGTGAGGTTTTTATTTATGTAACGTTTATGGAAGTCAACCGTGTATACTGCGGACATAGCGTGAATTTGTGAGTTTGCGGTTGACATAGCGGCAGCGGCTCCACATGCGATAATGAAAGCTGCCAAAATAAATGGTGCATATTCATAAAGAACCGTAGGTAAAATCTTATCTGTTTGTTCGATATCAGGACAAAGAATGTTGGCAGAATTACCGACAAGCATTGAACCGACATATGCGATAGCGGCAAAACCCAACAAGAATGGCATGAGGTTGAATAGCTTATGCGATTTAACTGCGTACATTCTGGTCCAAAGCTGAGGTCCCATGAAAGAACCAACAGGCGTAATAAGGAACATTGATAACCAGCTCATCCAATTATCGCCTACTATAACTTTATCCGGATGTTCTTCGGCTATAAAGTCAAACATTTTAGTGATGCCACCGACTTCGTCTATATTAACTATATAAAGACCAGCGAATACCATTCCGAAGAAAAGCAGAACACCGTAGAAAATATCGGTCCATGCTACAGCTCTTAGGCCTCCTGACCAAACATATATAATGATTACCAGATAGAAAAGCAATGCGGCAAGCCAGAAAGGAATAAGTCCTCCGGATGCAACCTCTATCAGGTACGCTCCTCCGGAAAGCTGAATCTGAAGGTATGGCAATGTGAATATGAGGCAGACAATGGCAACAATATTACCAAGAGATTCAGAACCGTAGTGGAGCAAGAAGAAGTCCTTAGGAGTAATCAGGTTATTTCTTTTTCCGAAATACCAAACTCTTTTACCGATGAGATAGTACAATACTCCAAAGAAAATGTTCCAAGCAATTGCTGTCCAATAAAGAGGTCCCTCAAGAAAGAACCATGAGTTCGATCCCATGAAAGCAAATGCAGACCACCAGGTTGCGGCAACTGTAAAGAATACAGCAACTGAGCCCATGCCTCTGCCCTGTACGAAGTAATCCTCCGTAGTAGCGACGGATTTTTTACCGGCGACAGCACCCATGATAAGCGGTATCAGCATGAATAAAGCTATAATTAAAACAGCTGAAAATTGTTGTGTTCCACTCATTTACGATCACCTCCTTTGGAGTTCTCGCCCCAATTGCATTTATATGCCCAATACATTACTATGCACATATAAACCCAACCGATGAGCATGAAGCCGTAAGCAAACGGCAGACCGAAAATGCGAGGTTCGGCAATGTCTTTGAAGAAAAGTACTCCCGGAAATTCCATTGCCAAAAAACCGATCAGTAAAAGTA
>JAUNJO010000037.1 GCA_030533225.1 Eubacteriales bacterium | reverse complement strand
TTATTGCCACTTCACAAAGCACAACATTTGAATTTGAGATTAAGGATAAGAACACACTGGTGCTGATTGATAACGGAGATAATGATTATTTCAAAATCCCTGTAAATACACAATTTATTTACAGCGAAGATTTGAAATAATTACGCACCCTATTGCTCGCCTTTCGCAAAAATAGTCGCTTGTTCTCATGACAAGCGACGCTTTTCCGTTTGGGAGATTGGGACGAAGTATGCAGCATTTTGACAACTCGAGTATTCAGGCTAAAAGGGGACACCTGTTTTGCGGGTGTCTCTTTTTGCATTTTGACGCAAAAATTCATGAGATGAAAAAATCTTTGAAAAAGTGTTGACAGATGTGTAATAGTGTGATAGTATAATAGTACACTATAACAGAAACTAACCTGTCCATGCATTCTGCTTTCGGTTATAGAATACATTTTAATTAGAGGTGATACAGTGAATTGGCAACTTGATAAAAACAAGCCCATCTGCCCTCAAATTTGCGAGAGAGTGAGCCTGCTTATTGCTCGTGGAGATTATAAGCCTCATGATAAGGTGCCCTCTGTAAGAGATTTAGCTGTTACCCTTGGGGTAAACCCCAACACCGTTCAGCGTGCTTATGAATCTCTTGAACAGCAGGGAATGATTTACACCATGCGTGGCAGCGGTAGGTTCGTTAGTGAAGATGTTTCTGTGTCCAAGGAGAGCATAAGTTCTCTCCGCCATGAGAAAACACAGGAATATTTCATTCAAATGAAGGCTCTCGGTATGAGTACTGAGGACACAAAAACTTATGTAAAGGAGTGGGAACAGTGAGTGTGCTTCTAAATTGTCAGAATCTTACCAAAAGTTACGGCAACACAACTGCACTAAATTCCATTAACCTGACCCTTGAAAGCGGAAAGATTGTGGGACTTTTAGGTCCTAACGGATCAGGTAAAACAACTTTGATTAAACTTATCAACGGTCTTTTGACCCCGACCTCCGGAGTTATTGAGGTTTGCGGTTTAACGCCCGGACCTCGCTCGAGGGAAAAGGTGGCATATCTGCCTGATAACACCTACCTGAACTCCTGGATGACCGTTGAAAAAATTGTAGACTTTTTCGTCGATTTCTATGAGGACTTCAGACCTGAGCTTGCTTACGAGATGCTTTCAAAGCTGGGTATAGACAAGAAAACCCGACTCAAGGCTCTCTCAAAGGGTAACAAAGAGAAGGTTTGTCTCATCCTTGTGATGAGCCGTAACGCTCAGCTTTATGTGCTTGATGAGCCTATTGCAGGCGTTGACCCTGCGGCCCGCGATTATGTTATTTCCACTATTATCAACAACTACAATCCCGAGGCTACAGTCCTCATTTCAACCCATCTTATCTCTGATATTGAGCAGGTTCTTGACGAAGCAATCTTCATAAATAACGGAAATATTGTGCTTCAAAAGTCCATCGACGAAATCAGAGAAGAAAACGGCAAGAGCGTTGACGGGCTCTTTAGGGAGGTATTCAAATGGTAAAGAAGTTATTTAAGCACGAATTTGCGGCTTTGGGCAGACTTGTGCTCCCCGTACTCTGTGCCATTTTGGGTACAGGACTGCTTACACGCTTTGTTTTTCTCTTTGATGACGGCTCCGTATATTTCAACATTGTGGGCTGGTCGTCGGTTGCAATGATGTGCATAACAATTATTATCGGCGTAGTGCTTGCTCATATTTTCGCAGTAGTACGATTTTACCGCAACCTGTTTTCCTGTGAGGGTTATCTTTCCTTTACGCTTCCCGTAACTCCCGCACAGCACCTTTTTGTGAAGTCAGTTACAGCGGTTGTATTTCAGATTGCCACCGTGATAACTGCAATACTTTCGGCTTCGGTAGCACTTGTGGGCGAGCCTCTTGTTGAGGTTGTAAAAGCAGGCGTATATATTTTCGGCAAGGTTTTCGAGGTAGTAGATCCCGGTCAGTTTACGGCTCTCGCCTTTGAGTATTTGCTCATCATGATTACAGGCTATTTTGTGTCACTTTTCACTATATATACCTGTATCTGCCTCGGTCAGCTTGCAAAGAAGAATCGTATTGTCTGGTCTGTTGCCGCATATTTCGGTTATTATGTGATAACTCAGATTGTCGGTACAGTGTTCACAGTAGCAGGTACGGCTCTGAGCTTTGTTCTTCCCATGGAGGAAATTGCCGGGTTTATCGAAGCTCACCCATATATCACAGCCCACACATTGGGCATTGGCTCGATTGTGCTAAACCTTGTATTGCTGACAGTTTACGCAGTTGTTTGCAACTTCATTATGCGCAAGAAGCTCAACCTTGAGTAAGGAGGGATAAGTGTGAAGAAAACAGTTAAAATATTGGCAGCAGTCATACTTCTGGCGGTTGTGTGTATGTCCTTTTCGGGCTGTACACTTATTGATGAAATGAGAGCTTCTCAGGTTATTGATAAAGGACAGTATCTTACTCTCGGGGAGGATACTTTCGTAAAGATTCCCTATTGCTCATTCCTTTATCCCGATTTCTACGGTAAGAACAGCAAGACGGTCACAATAACCGAGGAGGATGTGCCTGTTCTTGCAAGTACCATGTTTGGTTTGGAAAGTGAATTGAGTGCTGACGGCAACTTTATCAGGAGCAACGATTGGTACAGCACCGTCGCCGAAGGTAATGTCATGTACTGTAAGGAAAGCGTAAAAGATGAGGTTATGAAGATAATGGAAAGCGGCATAACCACAAACACATACAAGTATGAAGTCTACAATTACGATATAGGTTGGTACATTGACAGAATCTTAACCGTTAAGGAAAACGAGACGCTGGACAAAGCAGCTAAGGAGGGCAAGGTTCTCGGCGGCGAAGATCCTTTTGAATACTGGGACGCTGTAGCAACTATAAATGCCTATGTTGAAGGTCTCCCTTTTGAAAACTTCAGATATGAAATAACCTCCCTCAACGGTAAATATTACATCAAGGAGATGGTAATTCCCGAAGGCTTAGAGGGTGCCGACAAGGAGAACTATATCTATGATCAGTTTGACGCTGAATATGTCTGGAAGAAAGTTCCCGAAAAATACAATTCCGTATTTGAAAAGATTATGGATAAGATTTTTGAGGAGAATGAGGGCGTGGTGGAGTACTATTAATTAACCCGGACGACCTATTAATGTTGCGGTTAGCGAGTCCCGACCGGGATGAGTTTTTCCATAATAATCGCAAATAACAGTTGTTTGGTATTATGAAATGAAATAGGGGCTGTCGCAAATGAGCAAAGATTGCGACAGCCCCTATTTTCCCGTTTATGCCATGCTGACCACCGCTTATTCTTTACCGGAAGCTTCAGACGATTGAAATTTTACACAGATATGGTATAATAAACCCATATCGAGAAATCAATAACCGGACGGCTTATAAATTATTCCGTTTATACAGCCGTATATATTGGAAAACCAAAAGGGTTTTACGCTTGTTCAAAATCAATCGGAGGTGTCTGGTTTGCAGGAAGCAAAACACATCACTATAATAACAAACGGAAGAAAAATTGTACTAAGCATCAGTACAATCCTTTATGTTCTTATGGTAAATAAAACTGCCGAGATACACGTTTCCGGAGGTAAGATATACGAAACAAGAATGACGCTTTCCGAGCTTGAGAAAAAGCTTGGAGACGGATTTATAAAGGCACACCGGGGATGCGTCGTATCTGCTATGGCGATACACGATATCTCCGACAACATTAACCTCAACAACGGAGAATCGCTGATATATACCGTACGAAAGAAGAATCAGATTATTGAGCAGTTTCGCTCAAAGCAGAAGAATATTATCAGCGGTTTTGCCAGGGAGGGAATCCCCGCAACGGAGGATGAGTATCGCCGGTATTACAGCAGTTTTGAGAATTTGCCTTTTGCATTTACGGATATTGAGATGGTGTTCAATGATGACAGTCACGCAGTGGACTGGATTTTCAGATACGGCAACCCTGCGCTGGCAAAGCTTGAAAAGCTTTCGCTGCAACGGCTTATCGGCAGCTCCTTCAGCAACCTGTTCAGTAATATGGACTCCAAATGGCTTCACAGTTACGAGCGTGCAACGCTTTACGGTGAAACTCTGGAGATAATTGATTACAGTCCCGAGATAGATACATATCTGAAAGTGATATGCTTCCCCACCTTCAAAGGCCACTGCGGGTGTATTCTGTTTGATGTTTCGGAGATTAAGTTCACCAGAAGCAGCAACGACGCCGAAAAAGCATTGATGCTGTACTTAGGAGAGCTTCCAAAGGAGAACGGCAAAAATTAATAATACGAGAAAGCTGCATATGGGCGACTGTTCCGTATATTTTATGTAAGCAAACGGAAACCGGGGGTATGCGGCTTGCTTATGTCGTTTTGCACCGTTTTAATGTTGTTTTGCGAAAGGCCCATTGAAATAAACTGTAAAAAGATTTACAATTTACTAAATAGTCGCCGGGAAATACGGCGGCTTCTGTCACACTTTTGTGCATATTTGTTTCGACAGAAAGGAGCTTCTTATGAAAACCTTTAATTGTATTCTGGGTGTGTTTTCTATTCTCGGAGCAGTTTACTGTATGTTCTTTCCCGGGGTAACATTCCTTAATACGGGATGGATTGCGGCAATTCTTCTCGGCGTATACGGAATTTGCAGTATTTTTGAGTACTTTTCAAATCCGGCAAGGAAAGAAAAGAAGAACAACTCCGGTCTTATTTCCGACGGTGTAATCGGTCTGATTATCGGTATAGGTTCGGCGGTTCTTTCGGTTATTGCTTTATTCAGTACCGGTATTCGTGCAATATTAGATGTGACAATTCTTCTGCTTTTTGCATTCTGGCTTGTTTATTCGGGTGTTGCCGGTATTATCGGAGCGGTTATGCGGAAGAAAAACGGCGGTAAAATGTGGTGGCTGTCATTGGTTTTGGGCATCATTCTTATTCTCTCGGGAGTTTACGGTGCAACTCATCCTTTGATTGCCGCTTTTTCGGTAGGCTATATGGTTGGTATTGAACTTATGATTTACGGCGTAAGACTTATTATGTCTGTATTTGAGAACAACGAAAACGGGTAATTGCTATGAAATGTGTATTAAAAGAACTTTCAGGATATAAAAAAGAACTTCTGCTTATTGTGTTGTCCGTAATCGGCACTACACTCTCTGCCCTGGGACTTCCGTCGCTGCTTATGCGGCTTATTGACACAGCCATCCCCCAAGAGGATACGGCTATGGTGCTGAGAGTCGGCGGATTTATGATAGCCCTGGTAGCTTTCGGACTTTTCTGCGGTATTGTCACAAGCAGGCTTTCCGCCACGGTTTCCATGGGTGTGGGCAGAAACCTGAGAAGTAAGATTTTCGCTAAGGTTCAGTATTTTTCCCAGGCAGAGATTGATAAATTCTCTGCTTCCTCGTTGATTACAAGGACAAACAACGATGTTACACAGGTGCAGATGTTTCTGAATCAGTGTCTGAGAATTGCAATTCAGGCGCCGATTATGTGTATCTGCGGAATCATACTTGCCATTTCAAGCAGTCCTCAGCTTTCGGGCGTGCTTGTAGTTTCAATTCCGCTAATGGCGGTTATACTTGTAGTTATCGCAAAAATTGCGGTTCCGCTGTCAACAAAAATTCAGACTAAAATTGACAGAATAAACCTTGTTATGCGTGAAAAGCTCACAGGCGTCAGGGTAATCCGTGCATTCGGAACGGCTGATTTTGAAAGCAGAAAATTCGAAGAAATCAACAGGGATTATCAGAAGACGAACAAAAAGCTTCAGCGCACCACAAACGCCGTAATGCCTGTGCTTATCGTTATCTTATCGCTTACGGCTGCGCTTGTAATGCTTATGGCAGCTAACCAGTCGGTGAATAAAGGCATTGACTACACCGTAGGCGAGATTATGGCCATCATACAGTACATAATGCAGATTATGATGGCTGTAATTATGCTGACATTAGTGTTTGTAATGCTTCCCCGAGCCTCAACGGCGGCGGCTCGTGCTCAGGAGGTTCTTGAAACAGAGCCTTCAATTAAGAACAAAGAGGAAACAAAGGATAACACGGAAAAGAAAGGCTATCTTACTTTTAAGAATGTCACATTCAGATATCCGGGTGCCGACAAGCCTGCAATAGAAAATCTTTCCTTTGAAGCAAAGCCGGGAGAGACAACAGCCATTATCGGCGGTACGGGTATGGGTAAGTCAACGGTAGTCAACCTCATTCCCCGGCTTTATGATGTGACCGAGGGTCAGGTACTTGTTGACGGCGTGGATGTAAGAGATTACGACACACAAGTGCTGAGGGAAAAAATCGGTTTTGTTCCGCAGAAAGCTGTGCTGTTCTCGGGTACAATAGATTCAAATATTGCCTTCGGCGACAGAAATGCCGACGAGGAAAGAATTGAAGAAGCCGTAAAAATCGCCCAGTCCTACGATTTCGTTATGAAAAAGGAGGAGGGATTTAATTCTCCTATTTCCCAGGGCGGCACGAATGTTTCGGGCGGTCAGCGACAGCGGCTTGCTATTGCAAGAGCCATTGTCCGCAAGCCTGAAATCTATGTATTTGACGACAGCTTTTCGGCCCTTGACTTCAAGACGGATAAGTCTCTCCGTCAGGCTCTGGCAAGCGAAACCGAAAACGCAACTGTTGTAATCGTAGCCCAGAGAATAAGCACGATTATTGACGCCGACAGAATCATTGTTATTGAAAACGGCCGGGTTGCTGGTATAGGAACTCATAAGGAATTGCTGAAGACCTGCGATGTTTACAGGGAAATTGCAGATTCTCAGATGGGTAAGGAGGGTGAGTGATGAGTAAAAAACAAAAAACCTCCAACACAAAAGGCGCGTATAAGAGATTGTTTTCGTATATGAAGCCGTACAGGGGCAGGCTGATAATTGCAATTATACTGATTTTTGTTGCAAATATCGCCTTTGCTTCTGCTCCTCTGCTTATGGGTAATGCCACAAACTCCCTGGCATTACTGCTTGAAGGTGGGAAAAATCCCGAGGCGCTCGAAAGTTTCTTTATGTTCCTGATTATGATGATAGCGGCCTACGGACTCAACGCGTTACTTTCGTATATAGGAACATGGCTTATTGTGGGAGTTACCGAAAATACGATTTTTGATTTGAGAAAACAGGTTGACCGGAAGCTCTCAAAGCTCCCCTTAAATTATTACGATACAAACGCCTACGGCGATATCCTGAGCCGTATTACAAACGATGTTGACACAGTTTCAAACTCCCTGCAGCAGAGTATTTATCAGATACTCAACGCGGTTTTTACAATAGTTGTAATCTTTATTATAATGCTCAACATAAGCGGCGTGCTTACTCTTGTGGGTATTGCGGTTGTGCCAGTTGCACTTTATGTATCATCAAAAATTGCAAAAAAATCCAAGCAGAAATTCGACGCTCAGCAGAAGGGTACGGGAGAGCTTAACGGCTTTGTTGAAGAATATTACAGCGGACACAATGTGGTAACCGTTTTCGGCAGAGAGGATACCGTTATCGACGAGTTTGAAAAGACAAACGGGGAGCTTTACGAATCCTCAAAGGACGGCCAGTTCCTTGCAGGTACTCTTATGCCGATTATGCAGAATATGACAAATTTAGGCTATGCTCTTGTCTGTGTAGCGGGTGCGCTTATGGCGATTATAGGCGGACTTTCAATCGGTATGATTCAGGCTTTTACGCTGTACCTCCGACAGTTTTCCCAGCCCCTTACTCAGGTTATGCAGATAACAAATGTAATTCAGTCTACGGGCTCGGCGGCGTCAAGAATTTTTGAGTTTCTTGACGAACAGGAGGAAGTGCCCGATGCCGAAGATGCAAAGTTCCCCGAAAAGCTCAGGGGAGAAGTAACCTTTGACCACATCCGTTTCGGTTACTTGCCTCATCAGACGCTTATCCATGACCTCAATATTACAGTCGGAGCAGGCGAGAAAACAGCCATTGTAGGCCCTACGGGCGCAGGAAAAACTACTCTTATAAATCTTATTATGCGCTTTTATGATGTAAAAGGCGGAGCAATTAAGATTGACGGGGTGGATATCCGTGATATGGAAAGAAGCAGACTGAGGGAAATCTTCGGTATGGTGCTTCAGGATACATGGTTATATAACGGAACAATTATGGAAAATATCCGTTACGGCAAGCTGGATGCAACCGATGAAGAGGTTATAGAAGCCGCCAAAAAAGCAAGGGCGGACGCGTTTATAGAGACTTTGCCGGGAGGCTACAACTTTGTTCTTCAGGAGGGCGCAGGAAATATCGCCCAGGGCCAGCGTCAGCTTCTGACAATAGCAAGAGCAATGCTGAGTAATCCGCCGATTCTGATTCTTGACGAGGCGACCTCCTCTGTGGATACCAGAACAGAGGTTATGATTCAACAGGCTATGACGGAAATGATGAGGGGCAAAACCTCCTTTGTAATTGCCCACAGACTTTCTACAATCAAAGACGCCGAAAATATCCTGTATATGCAGGACGGAGATATTTTGGAGGTTGGCAGTCACGGGGAGCTTATGGCTAAAAACGGTTTATACGCAAAGCTGTATAACAGCCAGTTCTCTGATAAAGCGGATGATTAAATCATAAAACAGGAGTGATAGATTTGAAAAAACTAAGTGTTAGATTTTTGTCGGTTGTGCTGACGGTTATGATACTTTCTTCAGTACTTCCCTTGTCGGTAATAGGCGTAAGCGCACAGGCTGAGGGGAGTTTGCCGGCATCAGCCGACGCCGAAGGAAGCCTGCCTGCGGCACCGGCGGAAGAAGAAAAGAGTGGAACATACACCCTTGACGAAATATACACCGAGTATCTTTTTTCGCACACGGATAAGTCGAGTGAATTGGATAATTCCGGCAATATCGAAGAAACGGTTGCTAACGCAAACGAGGACAGCCTGTACGCAGACTTCAAATTCAGCCAGGTTTCCTCCTCCGACAAGACTACCTCGGGTACAACAAAGACCATGGAGGATAAGGCAGAGGATATTCTTAACGATACTGCCTCCGATAATCCTCTTGCGGGCTACAGCTTTGCAAGACCCAAGGAGCTTCTCATTGCCCAGATAAACAGAGAAAATCAGCACGAAGGCGAGATTAGAGCCGTTGATAATGTCAGCAGTCCCATAAATGAACTGGGCGGCATTGACAACCTGAAAAATGCAGGCGAGGCAATCAGTCTGTCCGAGGAAAAGTCAGGTCAGACACACAACACAATCGGAATAGACTATAACGGCGACGGAATTGATGAGCTTGCATACTTTTCGCTGTATGCAGATGGTGACGGCTATGCCTCCGTAAGAACCTACAAAAGGTCAGGCTCGGGCTCTTCTCTGTCCTGGTCACAGGTCAGCGACAAAAATATTATGATTTCCGATAAGGATGATATTCTCGATATAGAAACCCAGCAGTCAAGGGGTTACACCTCTATGACGGCGGGTGACTTTGACGGCGACGGCAAAGAGGAGCTTGCCTGTTATTTTCCCTGTGCAAACAACGGCAACGGTACAGACAGCCCCTTTGTGGGAATCATTGATATTTCCGATGACGGAAGCTTCAGCCTTGACAGTATGAAGAGAATTCATCTTTCGTCAATAAGGAGTGATCTTGACAACCTGAAATCCGGCGATAAAGCCTTTGAAGACTGGTATATGCCCATTGTTGCGCTGAGCACTACCTCAATCAGAGCAAACGGCGCAGAGGATACCGAAAAATCCTACGATGACCTTGTAATCAACATAAGCATCCCAAGGGTTTATCACGATGACGATGACAACATGAACTCTTGCATTGCCGTATATTCATATAATAACGGCAGTTACGACAAAAAGTTCTCCAAGGACTTGAGATTCGGCACCGACAGAATGGTAAGCACAAATTCGGTTGACGCCGACCTAAACGGCGACGGCTACAACGAGCTTGTTGTGGCAGGTCTTTACGAATACGATGTGTCCGAGAACAAGGCAACAAATAAAATCAGCACAGAGGAAAATCTTGTACAGCTTATAAGCTGGGACGGAAGCTCCTACAATTTTGTCTGGAGCTCGCCCAAAAAGGTTGCGGCTCTGGGAAACATTAAGGTTGACTGGGATGCACAGGAGCCTATTGCCCTTACGGCCGGCAGATACAACCCCAATACAGCAAACACTCTTGACTATCTGTGTGTACAGGGCGTAGTGCTCAGCTGTAAGAACACAAAGGTTTACGGAATCGAAAAGCGTCTCCGGATAAAACCGATGCGCACAAGGCCGTTATCGACACGGTGGCAAACAGAGAGATATCCTCCGGCCTTTTCGCGGACGCCGAGTTCAGCGTAGAATTTAAGCCCGATATATATAACTGGTGCGAGGCACAGGACAACGCCTATGTGTGCTCGGCTTCTTCGGGACTTTTCTATGTAGACGGCAAAACAGAAACCATTGCGCTGATTACCGGAGATGAAATCAGCAGCGACAATGACGGTATGAGCTATGACATAGTACTCCTTTCCTGCAACAGTAAAGGTGAATGGCAGCACAGGGTATATGACGATTATATCCACTATCAGGACGAGGACGACAAGGGCACATTTATGTCTATGTGCTTTGTGGATTGCGACGAGGACCAATTTTACTATAAATATGCAGGCAAGACAGTAGGCTATTCAAGCCCAACGCTGTTTTCCGTTGTTCAGGTGCCCCCATATTACAAAGAGAACAACCTGGCTTCGGTTTCATACACCATAAAGCACAGCAACGAAACCGGATGGACGGGAAACTGGGGTGTCGGCGGCAACTTCGGAGCGTCGTATCCAGGCGCGCGTTTGGCGATAGATGCTCAGTTGGTTGTGGAGTATGTGGGTTCGTGTTCGGATACAACCTCCTATGAAAGAGAAACAACACTTACCCTATATCCGGATAAGGATTACGCCGTATCACTGGTAATACCCATTTTGATAAGCACCTATGATATATGGGATCCGTACGGAAACGACGGCAAAGGCGAATGGACTCAAATGTCCATTACTCAGCAATTGGAGCCGGCTTTTGCGGCGTTGCCCATTGACGAGTATAACGCTCTCGCAGATACCCTTACGGATGAGGAACAAAGAGCAGCTGCTCCCGTAATAGATAAACTTCCCTCATCTTCGGCAGGCGATCCCTACGGCTACATACATGATTTGAACGAGTTGATGACGGCAGTTTCCGGACTTGAGATAGACAAGAGCGAAGTACAGGATACGGAAGTAATGATAGATACAGGTACTCAGAGCAAAGGAAACACCGTTTCGGTTACGGATAACCATGAGATGCAGCACGGATTAGACGCCTCGTTTGATATTACGATTAAGGGAAAAGCTTGGGGAGCGTTTTGGGGAGGCGGTCTGTCCATGGGCGGCGGCTTCTCTTATGTATCGTCAAACAGCGAAGGCATATCTTTCTCTGTTGTATATGATGCGACCAAGCTCAAAAACACCGCGGAAATTGATCCCGACAGCAGTTCTTTTTACGAGAAATATACGGACGGAAGCGGAAATCTCTTGCAGAGCAGCATTATGCATTATCAGCCCGCCGATTATGAGTATTACGCTCAGGCGGTAGCGTACCCAAGCGACCGGCTGACAAACGAAATTGACCAGGAAGACTTTGAGTACAAGAGAAACAAGGTATATATTCTGAGCTATTGTACCCACGATTTCGGCGGTACTCCTCCCGAGTTGCCCGAGTATTTCGGAGTGCAGAGTGTAGAATCAACCGATGACGAAGCCTATTCCGTTACACTTGCGTGGAAAAACAAAGTGAGAAATGAAGAGCGCGAGGCCGACGCATACAACATCTATGTTAAAAGCATTAATGCCGATACGGTAGAGCTTGTAAACAAGGAAGGCCCGATTTTCGCCGACAAAGCCTCAAACTTTGTTATGACATATAAGGTTGAGGGTCTTAAAAAACTGCCGCAGGCATACGAGTTCTATATAGCTGCCGCAGATGTAGAAACAACGGCGGGCGTCGGCAACAGCAAGGTTTTCGATGTGCGCGAGAGCATACTCTCAAAGCCTATAAAGGTCAATCTCGACAGACTGTTTGATACAGACGGCGTAATCATCACAAAACAGCCTGAAAACTTCTATGCATCCCATGTCGGCGTAGAGGCAACCTTCTCTGTTGAGGCTGAGGATATCTACGGTCAGGCAGAAACACTGTATTACCACTGGCAGACATATAATTCGGTATTGGGAGTATGGGAAACCGCCGAAAACAACAAGTCCTCTAAATCAAACATGTATGTGTTTGATACCACAGAGGACAGCGTGGGCAAGCCAATAAGATGTCTTGTAACAAAGAACAGCTCAGGCGCAACAAACCATACCGCTACATCGGATTCTGTTACGGTTACCCTCAACCATACTCACAAATACAGCGACAACGGATTCTGTAACCAGTGCGGCCAGTATCAGCCTGCAACCTGTGGCAGCGACGGCGTTTACGAAATCAAAAACGGAGGTAATCTCTTCTGGTTTGCCTGCCTTGTAAACGGCGACAACACTCACGCCGATTTCGATAAGCAGAATACAGGTGCAAAAGCGGTACTTACAAAGGATATCGACCTTGAAAGCCGTGAATGGACACCGATTAAAAACTTCAGCGGTACATTTGACGGACAAAACCACACAATCGGAGAGCTGAAGATAACAAACACTTCCACAGAATCAGGCTTGTTCGGAAGTATATCCGGCACAGTAAAGAACTTTAGCCTTAAGGGTGACATAACCCTTTCTGCAGGCGGAGATAAAATCGGCGGTGTTATAGGCCTTGCTGACGGCACAACAATCGAAAATGTTGCTTCCTATGTAAACATTTCCAACACAGCGGGTGAGCTTCACCATGTGGGCGGCGTCGTAGGCTATATCGGAAATAATGATACTTCCGTTATTAAATGCGTTTACGGCGGTACTGTGGAAATCAGTAATTCCACCGACTGTATCGGCGGTATCGCAGGCTACACCGGTTCCGGCGCAAGAATTAATAACTGCGCAAACCGAGGTACCGTAAGTGCCTCCAAAGAGGGCGCTTATGTGGGCGGTATTTTAGGCTATATAAACAATTCGAACCCAACTCTTAAAAACTGCTATAACTACGGTGAGGTCAGTAACGGCGCAAGCGTGAAGTATTGCGGAGCGATTATCGGCTGGGCGAGAAATTTCACAGATTCAAATATTATTAACAACTACTATCTTGACTCTTCTTCATCGCTTGCATTCGGAAGCGACGGAACATCCGGGGCAGAGGCAACGGCAAAGAATACCGAACAATTTAAGTCCGGCGAGGTTGCGTATCTGCTTAATAACAAGGTGACAGACGGCACTCAGGTATGGTATCAGAACATAGATAACGGCAAAACTCCCGATGATTATCCTGTTTTTGAGGGCGGTACGGTTTATTACCTTGAATATAAGAATTCATATTCAAACTTCTATTCCGAAGCTCCCGGTGAATTGGACGGAGACGGCAAGGGAACCTATTTCATCAAAACATACGATGACCTTGTAAAGCTTTCAAATCTTGTGAGAAGCGATTACGAAAAGTACGGTTCGGCAAAATACATTCTCAAGAACAATATTACCGCACCCTACGATTCCGACTGGACACAGGGCATCGGAAGCGTATCCGACAGCAAACCCTTTAACGGCACTTTTGACGGAAAGGGTTACTGCATTGTCGGTCTCAATATAACCTCGCCCGAGTATGGCGGACTGTTTGAGATAGTCGGCGAAAACGGTAAGGTAAAGGATTTATTCGTATTTGACTGCGATTTCTCAGCATCTTCCAAAACAGCCGGAGGAATTGCGGCTGTAAACAAAGGTACAATCGACCACTGCACAAGCGGCGTCAGCCTGACTACGGGAAATATACTTTGGGACGGGAAAAAAGTAAATGCTACCGAACTGAATTCCTATGTATACGGTGAGATAAGCGGCGGTATCGTCGGTGAAAACGGCGGCTCGCTTATTGGCTGCCGTTGCTCTGCCGTTGTGGCGGGCACACAGTGCGGCGGTGTTGCAGGTGTGAATACAGGAACAATTTACGGCTGTGCAAACAACGGAAAAGTCGGAACTTCAAAAAGCTCGGTTTCCGGCGGACTTGTGAGTAAGAACGGCGGAGCTGTCGAAAGCTCTTATAATTCAGGCGCCGTGTACGGAGCCTCGGCTGGTCTGATTGCAGGCATTAACGGAGATGGCGGCTCAACCCCCATTGTAAATAATGTATTTTACATAGCGCAGGACGGACTAAACGCCTTCGCAGAAGCTTCTGCAAACACATCCTATGATACAGTCACGGAAAAGAATTCTAATGCAAATACGGATGACAGTTTTGCAAGTGAGCTCAATTCGGTAACAGATACCTCAAAAGTTAAGTGGGACCGTAATCCTCATCTTAACAAGGGTTATCCGATAATAGAGGGAAACTTCTATATTGATGTTGTCAAGTCGGCGGGAAGCGATATAACGGTACAGGGAAAAATGCACGAGGATCTGAATGTCAGCTATGAAGCTTGCGCAGAGAATTCCGAAGAATACAAACTTTTAGCCTCGGCACAAGGAAAAAACAGAATTCTGAAAGCATATACGGTAAGCCTGACTGACAAAGACGGCAACTGTATTCCCGCAGAGCTTTGGTGCGCTGATTCCTACAAAATTTCATTACCCGTTAACGGCGAAAACATTGAGCTTGCGTGTATAAATACAGAAGGGGACATAGTTTACTATAAGCCTGATTCTATTGAAAACGGCAAGGCAGAGTTTACTGTTTCGCACCCCATGTCATTTGCTGTCATGGAAAATGTACCTTCAAATAACAACTCCGGTGAAAACCAAACAGATAATGACAACTCAACGATTCAGACCGGTTCGAGAATCAGCGGAGCAATAATTCTTGTTGCTTTGCTTTCGCTTACGGTAATCTTGTTTTGCAGAAGAAGGTATAGAATTGGATAAAGAAAACAACAAGTCAAGTAAAAAGCTTATAATCATTATTATTGCGGTACTTGTAATTGCGGCATTAACCGTTGGCGGAGTGGCTGTGTATAACGGCTTCTTCGCCGAAAAGCCGGTGCCTTCAAACGGCGTTATCGGTAAAATCACGGACGGCTGGGATACAGGCATTGAAGACGCAACCGCTTCGCAAGGGTCCGGTATTCAGATTCCCGGCTACGGCAGTGCCGTAATGAAAGCAGGAGACGAAAGCATTAAGCTGAGCATCGGCAATCCCAAGGCTAACAAATGCGGATTTTACGCCACGCTCAAGCTCGAGGACGGAACCGTGCTTTATAAGTCCGAGCTGATTAAACCCGGCTACGGAATGACGGAGGTTCCCCTGTCAAAAACCCTTGAAGCAGGGGAGTACACCGCAATGGTTTGTTATGAATGTGTAACTCTTGACGAGGCAGAAACTCGCTTAAACAGCGCTGAGTCGGAATTTACACTGATTGTTAAGTGATTTGGAAGGTCGTAATACATGGCTTTTCTGTCAATAAAATTATTTCACGAAAGGATGTTTTTCTATGAAAACCAAAAAAATCATTTCTGCAGTTATTGCAGGAATACTCGCAACAACTGCGGTGGTATCGGTTTCCGCGGCAACTCTCACGGACGCAAATGTTGACGGTTCCACGGAGGTAAAGGCAAATATCGTAGATCCCGGCAGTGTAAGTTATGTTATCACAATCCCTGATACTGCTGATTTCGGTACACTTACCCAGCCTGAAAGCATCGAGACCGACAACTACAAATTCTACGAATTCAGTGTTGAAGCAACCAAGCTCGACATTAAAAGCAACCAGGGAGTAACTGTTTATATGAAGGACGCCTCTTCTGCGGATAATCAGTTCTACATTTCACAGAAGAATACGGAAACTCCTTTCACAATAGCCTATGATGTCTACGACACACCGGTTAATGCAGAGAATATCGACCGTTATGAGGCCATAAACACAACAGCCGAGCCCGGACAATACGGCTATCATCTCTGCACATTCCTGTACGGTTCGGAAGGCGAGACACAGCCTGTTACACTTGCCTTAAACCAGAACGCTCTGTTCGGTAAGGCTCTTTCCGATATCGCAGGAGATTACAGCGGTACTATTACATTCCACAGTGCATTGTTCGAGCGCGGTTGATGTGCTCTTCCATAACAACCAACTCCACAGCTATATCTGAAATGAAACGGATGAAAATATGCAAGCGTCTGTGTCTGCTGTTTGCTGCAATTTTTTTAGTATTCATTACGGGCTCTTTGACTGCTTTTGCAGTTTATGCCGACGGAGGTACTCAGGTTATTGCTCACATCGAGACTTCAGAGTCATCGACAGCTACCGACAGTTCCGGTGAGGACGACGGAGGCAGTATCTTAACAGGAGAAGACGCATCGGTATATGTTTTTGTTTCTTCTGTTTTGCTTGTTGCTTCGGTATTTGTCATATATGTTTGCATGAAAATTGATAGGAGCAACAGCAGTCCAAGCAACGAATAATACCGTTATTGTTAAAAGAACGGGCTGTCGCAATTTTTAATCATTTGCGACAGCCCGTTTTCAGGTGTTATTATTTTTTACATTGGCGGTATGATGTCACCCGTAAGGTCGATTCCCCATATCAGCAAAACATTGCGCAAAATAGAGTAGAACGCCCAAATTCCCAAGGTAACATAAATCATCCAAGGCTTTATGAGTAACTGACGGCTGCCTTTCTTAATGAGATTTACAACCATTCCCACCTCATAGGCAACAAGCCAAAGAAAGCCCACAATTACCATGGGGTTGTAGAGTAGGGAGTTTACAATATCAAAATGCAGAAGTGCCCTGAGTGCCCGGGTTCCTCCGCAGGCAGGACAGTAAATGTGTAAATATGTGAGCAGGGAACAGTCGCTGAAGGGAATACGGGGTACATATTCGCAATATAATGGAAATAGGAGAATTCCCAGAAGCAGGATGCCGTTCACCGATGCGAAAATAATCCACTGCTCTTTTTTTGAAAATTGCATAAATATCCCCCTTTGCAAGATTAAGTATATCACAAATTCGGAGAAAGTGAAGTATCATGCAGAAAAAACCGAAAAAAGTCTTGAAATAATATGTCGAAAGTGTTAATATACTTGTTGATAGTCAGGAAGAATTTGACTTCTTCTGTACACTAAATCTAAAATAAGGATGGTATTCATAATGGATGAAATGAATAACAATGTTCCCCAGCAGGGCGGCTACAACGCTCCTCAGCAGGGCGGCTACA
>JAUNJO010000080.1:2826-3203 GCA_030533225.1 Eubacteriales bacterium | reverse complement strand
AAGCCTGTTGAGACTGAGCCCGCAGAAACAACAGCTCCTGATGCAACTGACGGTACATCCGTAACAGATGCAACAAATGCTCCTGCAGATGCTCCCAGCACCGGCGCAGCTGCATATATCTATGTTGTACTTGCAGTTCTCTCCATGGCAGCATGTGCAGTAGTTGTTCTTCGCAAGAAGGTTAACGGCTGATTAATTAAAGATTTAGAGATTAATTAATTTTAATTCTTATGCTTTTTCGCCCCTCCCGTAAAAAGGAGGGGCGTTTTCTTTTGTGTCTTTAGCTGTGAAAATCCCCCGACTAACCCGGGGGACATAAAAACTTAAGAAATACAGAGTTTTCCGCTTTAGCGGTGGCTCCTTTGTGCAAAGGGAGC
>JAUNJO010000080.1:0-2726 GCA_030533225.1 Eubacteriales bacterium | reverse complement strand
TGTCAAAACCGACGGTTTTGACTGAGGGATTGTCATTATAAAACAATCCTCCCGTTAGCATTCGGCTGCTACCCTCCTTTACACAAGGAGGGCTTTTGACTGTATTTGCGGTGGCAGGGCAAGAAATATCAAGTTTTCCGCTAAAGCGGTGGCTACCTTGTGCAAAGGGAGCTGTCAAAACCGACGGTTTTGACTGAGGGATTGTCATTATAAAACAATCCTCCCGTCAGCCTTCGGCTGTCACCCTCCTTTACACAAGGAGGGCTTTTGACTGTATTTGCGGTGGCAGGGTGATGAATACCGGTGAAAAATTTAGTGTGTCTTTAGATGCTTGCCGATATACTGCCGTTTTTTGGCTGATTAAAGCCCCCGTCTAAACGGGGGGGTGACTGGTAAAAACAAAATTTCACACAATCATCATTGTATTTTCCTCAGAAATATAGTATAATAAGCGTAAATTCACTGAAACCTATGATTTCAGTCATTAATTTCCCTTTCAGGAGGAAAAATCATGAAGAAGTTTCTAAAATTATCATTGGTAGGAATCATTATGGCTCTTGTGCTTTTAATGTCCGTTATTCCTGCTTTTGCAGCCGAAAATGCAACCGTCAACGGTCAGTCCGCCGCAGTGGGCGAGACAGTCACCTACACACTCTCCATTGCTGATGCACAGCAGAGAGTTGTGGGAATTGACTGCGTTTTCTTCTTTGACCAGGATGTTCTTAAGCTCACCGGCGTAAATGTTGACAATATAGGCGGCAACTCTGTTGTGAATGATAACAAGAACAACGACGGTACCGTACTTATGAACAACAGCTTCATCAACAGCGGCCAAGGCCTTCTATGTAAGAATAAAACCGACCTTGTAACCCTCTCCTTTGAGGTTATCGCTGAAGGCGACGCCGAGATTACCTATACCATGAGATATCTTTACGATATCGACACAGTCAATATCTACGACTACACCTTAACTTATGACCTTTCTTTAGGTGAAGCGGCGGTTATCGAGAATCAGCCTCCGGTTTTGGCTGACGAAGAGGATTTCAAGCAGATTGCAAACGCAGAAAGCTTTGACAGGGGCGATTTTGAGAATAATGTAGAGGGCACAGGCTCGGGCGTTAAGCCTGCCACTCCCAATGCAGGCGGCAATAATAATGCCGACGGTTCCCAAGGCAATTCAAACTCCAAAACTTTAAGCAAAGGCGTGATTTTTGCTATTGTTGCAGCAGTTATTATTATTGTTGCCATTTCAGTTTTGCTTGTTGTAAAGTTTGTAACCGAAAAGAAGAATAAGTAAGAAAAATTGCAACATTATTTGCCCTTAAAATAACATATTCTTAAATTAACCGCAAAAAATCAAAAACTGCTTGATTTTTTGCGGTTAATATTATATAATGTACATGCCGAAATCTCTTTCGGTAGAATAGTACTATTTTATTAGGAGGAATTCAAAATGTCCAAAAAAATCATTAGTGTTCTTTTGGCAGTAGTTATGGTTCTCGCTATGGGTACTGTAGCAATGGTTTCTGTTTCCGCTAACATCGACAGCCTTCCCGCTGTTGCTGACGGCTGC
The DNA here is from genome assembly GCA_030533225.1 of Eubacteriales bacterium. Lineage (GTDB taxonomy): Bacteria > Bacillota > Clostridia > Oscillospirales > Acutalibacteraceae > Ruminococcoides. The sequence goes on along the minus strand of JAUNJO010000080.1, from coordinate 1,153 downwards.
TACAGATACTATTTCTTCATGCCTGACCAGTGGGTAAATGACTACGCTTACACCGCCGGTATCTACTGGTGGGAGGGCACAGACGCATGTGCTTCATGGCCCGGCTATGAGGCAATCCCCACAGGTTACTCAACTGAGGGCGGCGCAGTTTACTACTACGATGTTCCCACAGATGTAACCACAATCATCTGGAACAACTACTTTGACGGTGGTAGCGATGCAACTGCAGAATTCTACAAGGCTGCTGTTCAGACTTTTAACATCGGTTCCGAGTTCTACGATGTTGACGAGAGCAAAAACATCCCCGAGGGTACTGACGACTTCAACGGTATGATCTTCATAACTGATGTTAACAAGATCGATACCAATCCCTTATCCGGCAAGCAGACATTCGGCGGCGAGTGGGCTTACTACTACGGCAACGGCGAGTGGGGCTTCTCCGCAGTTAAGGGCGAGAAGGAAGTATTCAACATACCCGCAATCGGCTGGACTCCTGACTGGACTGTTCCCGATGATACAGGCGCAGCATCCGGTGATGAGCCTGCTGAGACAGAGCCTGTTGAGTCAACTCCTGTTTCTTCAGAGGTTGTTGATCCCACAGAGCCTGTAGCAACAGAGGCAACAGAGGCAACTGAGCCTCCCGTAACTGTTCAGAACATCGTTCTCGATGACGGTGCTAAGTATCCCTACACAACAGGCGATACAGTAACCTACACAGTAGAGCTTACTGCTGACAAACTCTTCGAGAACATTCAGGGTGCACTTACTTATGACGCATCCGTATTGGAGCTCCAGAGAGTTAAGTCTGAAGATCCCGACATCGCAGACTACATTGTTGAAGGTCCCGCATACTGCCCCAACCTCAGCAACGGCATCGTTCTCAATGCAGCTGAGGCAGGCGTAGTAAACTTCAACGCTTCCAACATTGCCGGCTACAACTTCAAGGAGAGCAAGACTCTTATCACTCTTACCTTCAATGTAATCGGTGAGGGCGACACAGCTATCAATCTTGCAATCGACGAGATGACCAAGATGAACGGTGAGTCTTACTTCACAAACGGCGAGCAGGTAACAACTGAGGGTATCGCATTGACCTACTCTCTCACCGGCAACACCGAGCCTACTCCCACAGAGCCTGTTGAGACCAAGCCTG
>JAUNJO010000036.1 GCA_030533225.1 Eubacteriales bacterium | reverse complement strand
CTTTCGAGGAGGTCAGGCGAGAGGATTAGGTTTTCTTTCGGCATTCACAAACATACTTAATTTTACAAGGAGGAAAATTTATGAAATCATCAAAGCGAATCACAGGAAAAGTTCTTTCCTTGATTCTCGCAATCATGATGGTGTTCTCGGTAGTTACAGTAGGCTTTACAGCCAACGCTGCTTCAGTTCCGACCACCGTCTATTTGAAGCCAGGAAACTGGTCTCAGGCAAATGCTTGGTTCTCAGCTTATTTTTGGAGCGATTCTGTCAGCGGTACTTTCTACAAGATGACAGATGACGACTCCGACGGCATTTATGAAGTTGCTGTTCCCGCAGGCGTTGACAAGGTTATCTTCGTCAGAAATGACCCTGCTAAGACAGCTCTCTCTTGGTCAAGCAAATGGAATCAGTCAGCCGATGAGAATTTACCAACAGACGGCACCAATCTTTATACTTTACCAAGCAATATAAGTGATAAAGCAGCCGGTACATGGGGCACCTATGTTCCTGCCAAGGCTCCCGAAGCAGGCGATGAGTCCAGCGTACAGCTCGCAGGTGACTTTACAACCTGGGCAACATCCGCTATCACAATGGTTTATGCAGAGGATACAAACCTTGTAACAACTTCCGTAGATTTGGAGGCCGGTACATACAAGTTTAAGGTTATCGATGGCGGTACTTGGAAGGGCAATAATAACACTTCCGTTAACTCTTTCACCGATACTGTTACCGACTTGCCCTTAGCATATTACGGCAGCGGTGATAACGTCACCTTAATCGCTACCGGCGGTACCTATACTTTCACCTATAACCTCAGTGCAGATACTATCTCCGTAGCTTACACAGCTCCCGAGACAACAACTAAGGCTCCCGAGACAACAACAGAGGTTCCTGCAACAACAGAAGCACCTGCAACAACAGTGGCTCCTGTAGAGCCCGAGCCCGAAGTATTTGACGGCTTCTATTGGGAAGAGGCTGACGGCCTCTATGCTTACGCAGGCGTAGTAGCCGAGGGAAGCATTCCAAATGATAACGCATGGCAGCGTTGGGACAACCCCAACAGTAACTCCTACCGTTATTTCTATCTCCCTGCTTCCGCAGCAGCAGATTCAGTTATTATCTACAACACCTTCTCTAACGCAGTTACAGTAAACGGTGTTGAGATTCCCAGCAAGGGAATTGCAACTGTTCCTTATACCGACAGTCAGCTTCTCACCGTAACAGGTGCTGAGAGCAAGGCAACAGGCATTAAGATTATGAAATCTGACGCAGAGGCTACACTCTACATCAACAACGCTGACGGCATGACTCTCCTCTATGAGGACGGTTCAACTTACACAGGCACCGACCTTTACGGCTTCCTCACCGGCGGCGCCAAGACCCGTGAAGCAGGTAAGCTCGGCGGCGCAGTAGCTGACAGCTCAGGCGTTTCCGACGCAGGAGTTAAGAAGATTAAGGGCCGCGGCAACTCCACATGGAATCTTGCAAAGAAACCCTTTAACATCACATATAGCAGCTCCGTTTCCATTGACGGAATGCTTTCAGGCAAGAAGTGGTCACTCCTTGCAAACGCACAGGATCCCTCTCTTATCCGTAACCGTATCGTTTACGATTTGGCAAACGAAGCCGGCATGAAGTACGCTTGCGATTCCAGATTCGTTGACTGGTTTGTAAACGGCGACTACAAAGGCTCCTATCAGATGACTCAGAAGATTGAGATGGGTAAGGGCACAGTAATGCCTGACCTTGCAGAACCGGAGGTTGAGGATGTTATCGAAGAAGACGGCTCCGTAACTCCTCCTCCCACAGAGAACTTCGACTTCATACTTGAGCTCGACACAGCAGATAACGCTTCGGGCGCAGGCGACCTGTACTTTACAACCTCCAGAGGTCAGGTAATGACCTTTAAGACTCCCGATGCTCCCACAACAGAGCAGCAGAGCTTCATTAAGGCTAAGTATCAGGCAGTTGAGGACGCTCTCTACGGTTCAAAGAGCCTTTCAACCCTTGAGGGACTCGTTGATCTCAACGATTTCGCAAAAGCATATCTTGTAAATGAAGTAGCAAAGAACCTTGATTCAGGTGTTACAAGCTGTTACTTCACCTACGATTCAGACGCCGGTAAGTTCTATCTCTCTCCCGTATGGGATTATGATAACGCTATCGGTAACTCCGTAAGCATTTCCGGCAGACATGATGTAAACGGCAACATGCTCGACCTTCAGAAGCCCGACGGCTGGTATGTAAGAGACCTTGCTCATTACAGCTTAGGTACTCTCAACGTATTCGGCCAGGCAGTTTCCCTTACATCAAAGAACTCCGAAGGCAAGACCTTCCTTGATATCGTTAAGGAAGTTTGGGCTTCTGACTTTGCAGACCTGGATGATATTCTTGAGGGCACAAAGACTGCTTCCGGCAGACTTCAGACTGTTGATTCTTACATGAACAGTCTTTCTAAGTCCGGTGATTGGAACTACACCTACGGCGGCTGGACACTTTCAGCTAACAACGGTTGGATTTCCGACCACAGCTCTCTCACAATGTATGACTATGACAGCACAACCGGTACACTTTCACAGTCTACCAAGAGTTACGACCAGTATTCTCTTGTCGGTCAGGCTAACTATGCTTCAGACTGGACAATCTCCAGAATCAACTGGTTAGACGCTCAGTTAAGCACAGCGACTCCCACCCCCGAGCCCGGCACAACCAAGACCGTATATGTAGGTGTTATCAGCTACATTGCAGATGCTCCCGCACTTCATTACTGGGGCGGTGCCGCAAACGGAGACGCCACTCTCACAGCAACCGACGAGACCTTCAAGTACACCTTCGATTCTTCTGCCGGTTACTGGACAACAGAGCAGACCTTCAAGGTTTATACCGCAGAGATTCCCGCGGATGCAACCGGTCTCAAGCTCCATAACGGCGACGCATGGACTGATTCCGACATGACTTATGCAGAGAATCAGATTCTTCTCTACTTCAACTACAACGGCGACCACAACTTGGCAGTTCCTTATACTCCCGCTGTTGAACCTACAACAACTCCTGTGACCACCACAGCAGCTCCCGAGACAACAACTGTTGTGGTTACAGAGCCTACTCCCGTTACTTATGTTACTATCTACTTCACAAACAACTGGAAGTGGGGCGACGTATGCGCTTATTGGACAGTTGGCGGTGTTGTAGATACAGCATGGCCCGGTGCTGCAATGACTCTTGTTGAGACAAACACCGACGGCGATGATATTTATAAGATCACCGTTCCCTCAAATGTTGACTTTGTTGTCTTCAACGGTACAAAGGACACCAACCCCGATGAGAGAGACCAAACACCTAATATCACAGAGAACATCGTTGAAAACGGTGGCTTCTACATGGTTTGGGATTCTGCTACAAGCAGCAACGGTTACGGCACATACACATATGTACCCTCTACTCCCGTAACAACCGCAGCTCCTGAGACAACCAAGGCTCCTGAGACAACCGCAGCTGTAGAGACAACTGCTGCACCCGAGACAACCACAGCTACTGAGCCTGTTGAGACTGAAGTAGTTTACTTTACTGACGGCACAAGCTCAGGTTGGATTAAGAATGCAAGCGCAGCAATCCTTCTCTATGATTACAGCGCAAAGGTTGCTTACCTTGGTGAGACAACCGATTCCGTAACTTGGAGCTTCACAGTTCCCAAGGGACTCGCAACAATCAACTTCTACCGTTGTGCAAGCGGCACAACAGCAGAAACCTTCGCAGTTGATACCTTCTACAACAGCTGGACAACAGGCGTTTCTGCAAGAAACGTTGCTACTCAGAACACCTATACCGCTACCGACAACAATGTTGGTACTTGGAATGATGAGGTAGTTGCACTCCAGTATTTCGTACGCGGTGAGTTCAATAACTGGGGTACCGATAATCCCATGACTGAGAACGAGGACGGTTCTTGGACAGCAGTTATCAGCCTCGAGGCAGGTACATATCAGTATAAGGTTGGCACAGCTGACTGGGGCGAGTCTTATCCCGGTGGTATGGATAACCTCACAATCACGCTTGACGCAGCTACAGATGTTACCTTTACACTCTCTGCTGACAAGGAAGTAACAGCAACTTGGGATAGCATGCCCACCGTTACTTACGCAGCAACTTGGGATGAGACAGACGCTACCTTTACGGTAAGCGCAGAGTCCACTGAGATTGCTGAGGGCGAAAGCTTCGTATTCACAGTAACAGCAGCAGAAGGCTATGAAATCGGCGCAGTTCTCAACGGCACAACCGTTCTCACTTCCGAAAACGGTACCTACACCATTGAGAACGTAACAGCTGATATCAACCTTATCATCGTTACAAAGGCTAAGGAAGCAGTTCCCGCAACAACATATACAGTTGTATTCCTCGGCGCTGACGGCAAGTTTATTGAAGCTCAGACCGTTGAGGCAGGCGCAGACGCAACTGCACCGTCAGTAGAACAGAGCTACTCCGACGCTCAGTACATCTACACCTTCGACAAGTGGGATACAGACTTCACAAATGTTCAGGGCAACCTCACCGTAACAGCTGTTTACACAAGCGTTGTTAAGACCTTCACCGTTACCTTCGTAGGTAAGGACGGTCAGACAATCGACACAGCTGAAGTTGAGTACGGCAAGGCAGCCACAGCTCCCGACGCTCCCGCAGTTGACGGCTATGAGTTTACTGCTTGGGATAAGGACTTTGACAATGTTACTGAGGATATGACAGTTACTGCTCTTTATAAGAGAGTTGTAACACCTCCTGCACCTCCCACACACGGAACTCTTAAGATTGAGGTTGTTGGCGGTACAAGCTTTACTATCGCAGTAAACGGCGGAAACGCTCGTCCTCAGGGCGCTACCTACAAGAACACCAAGCTTCCCATCGGTGCAACAGTAACCGTTACTGCTGTTAACAGCGGTGACGCTACATTCATCGGTTGGATGAACGAAGGCGGTACAATTCTCTCTACCGACCTGAGCTACACATTCATTTCTTCCGGTAACGACTATCTCAAGGCACAGTTCACTGTAGCTATTGAGGGCGTAAACACAGTTACCTTCAAGAATGATAAAGCTAATGGCGGCAAGGGTTACATCGTTGATATGCAGTATTATGCTGCAAGCGACGAACTCATCTTCCCCGACGGTCCTTCACAGGCAGGTTACGACTTTGCCGGTTGGAATATGACCGCAGAGCAGATTCAGGCAGAGCTGGCAGCAGGTAATGATGTAGTAGTTCTTGCAACATGGACTGTAAGACAGGTTTACTACAATGTTGTAGTAAACGGCGGTACAAAATCTGACGGAACAACAGAGGGCGAACACCTTGCAAATGCAGCTGTAACAGTTGTTGCAGGAGAAGCTCCCGCCGGTCAGAAGTTCGCTTACTGGGTAGACCAGAACGGCAAGATTAAGAGCTACAAGGCTGAGTACAAGTTCTTCTTATCTTATGACATTGAACTCACAGCAGTTTATGTTGACGAGGCAGAGGACATCGAGTACAAGGTGCTTGCTGAGATTACCGGTGACAACACCGTTGCAGGCAACTACATCAACTGGACATACTCATGGTATGTTCCCGAAACTGAAGCAGGTCTTGACCATGTTCAGTCCGGTATTCTCCTTATCGAGGACACCTACTACGATGCAGATACCTTCTACTATGGAAGCGGCGCTGCAAACATGGTACAGTATGCTCCCGGTACTTCGGTTCAGTTACCTGAGAACACATGGAATACCAGTAAGAAGGATAGCTTCGTTGGTACTACATGGCACGCAGTATGTTGGGTTCGTTACATTGACGCAGAGGGTAACGCACAGATCGTTTACTCCGATGAGGCTATCGTAACAAAGTACTGATAACATAGTGCAAAACAAATATTAAGGTTATTTCATAACCTGAAGAATGCCCCCGGCAGATATTATGTCGGGGGCATTTGTATTCCGATAAATCTTCTGAAAAAGCAAAAATCGCGCGCCCTAATAAACACGAGCGCGCGATTTTTGCCTACAGTTACGCCTGTAGCACTTTTTGTTTGCTTTGTGAAAGTCTAAGTAAAATTAGATCTCATCGCCACCAGCCATTTCGGGCTCAGTAGTTGTAGTAGTGGTTACAACTGCGCCGGAAGCAGCGATAACCTCCTCAGCCTCGAACATAACGATCTTCATCTCAGGTGCTACATATTTCATTGGTAATTCACCTCCCTATACAAGTTTACAATTTATAATATCATGCTAGGTAAAATGTGTCAACAGAAAAAGGGAATATCTCTTTATTTACCGGAAAATTCAGCAGTATTGCCTAATGGTAATCTGTTGTTTCTAACATATTGCGAATGTATAAACCCAAAAACGGTTGCAAAAATCGGTGTTATAGTGTATGATTGTGATAAAATATGTAAAACAGGGGTTTTTAGAATGAAAAAAACTTTTCTCAGTATTTTTACTCTTCTGATTTGTGCTTTTTTGATTTTCTCTCTTGCCGGCTGTTTGGGTGATACCGAACCTGATGGAGCGCCGACAACTTCACCGGCAATAGCAACCGGCTCCATCATTACGCCCGAGAATGCGGGCAACAATGACACTACCAAACCAAGTACCAACGAGGGTACTCCCGTTGATGCCTCCTATTTCGATGATGCCGCCTTTGTGGGCGACTCCGTAAGCCTCAAGCTTGAGTACTACTGCTCCGCTACCGGGGCTCTCGGCAATGCTCAGTTCTTTACCTCAGGCTCCCTGGGTTCGGGCAACGCACTCTGGGAGGTTTCCGACGAGTCCGTTCATCCCTCTTACCGGGGCGAGAAGATGCTCATTGAGGACTGTATCGCGAAAAGCGGCGCCAAGAAGGTTTACATCATGCTGGGCATGAACGATTTGGGCATGTACGGTATTGACGACACATTGGTAAACTACGAAACCTTAACCGACAGAATTTTGGAGAAGTCCCCCGGGGTGAAAATCATTATTGAGTCTATGACTCCCATGACCGAAACTTCAAATATTTTGGGTGCATCACTCAACAACGAGAACATAATAACCTACAATAACCGTCTCAAAGATTTTGCCGAGGATAAGGGCTACGGCTTTGTTGACATTGCAAGCGTTATGTATGCCGAGGGCGAAAACTCCCTGCGCCGTGACTACTGCAGTGACCCTGACGACATGGGCGTTCACTTTACCGAAAGCGGTTGTGAGGCTTGGGTTAATTACCTAAAAACTCACACAAACTAACATTAATCCGGAGAAATATTATAATTCTGTTACAGAAATAAATTTTGTGAGGTAAATATGAAAATTTCAGTTCGAATTTCAGCATTAATTCTCGCTTTGCTTTCTGTGATGATGCTTTTTGCCTGTGACGGCGGCACATCGGCAAAGACTGTTGACATCGGCGCCGTCAAGGAGCAGATTATCTCTGAACTTGACATTACCGACGCTATGGATTTGCAGAGCGACAGACTTCTTAATCTTTACGGAATCGAAACTGCCGACATCAAACTCTCTGCAAGCTTTGTAACCATGGGCGGAGTTTTTCCCGATGAGGTTGTTATGGTTGAGGCTGTGGACAGCGCCGCCGCCGATAGGGTGGAGGAAAAGCTCGGTGCCCGTCTTGATGAGGTTTTGGTACAGGCTCAAAGCTATTCCCCTGAGGACTATGCCGTTGCCAAGGAATGCCAGGTTCAGCGAGTAGGGAACACAGTTGCGGTCTTTATCTCGAAAGACCACGCAGAAATGGAAAATATTTTCAACGCCGGCGCAAAATAGTATCGGCAGGAAAACAGCTTTTTGGCAGAGATAAACCAATCATACAGTATGGGAGAACATCGTCATTGTGCACATGTTCTCCCTTTTGTTTTTATTAATTTTAGTGAGTTTACAGGTGTATATACACTTATATTGACACCTAAATTTTTCTGTGCTATAATCCCCATGAATCAATTTGGATTGGAAGTAAGGAAATGACCACTTTAGAAAAAATTGCGAAACTCAAAAAGACTAAGAACGCGGTGATTTTGGCTCACTACTATACACCCGCAGATGTGCAGGCGGTTGCCGATTATGTGGGTGATTCCTTTTATCTGAGCAAGGTTGCCGTTTCACTTGAGGCTGACACCATTGTATTCTGTGGGGTTTCCTTTATGGGCGAAAGCGCTAAGCTTTTGAATCCCCACAAGACCGTTTTAATGCCCGACCTTGAGGCTGATTGCCCAATGGCGCACATGGCCACACCTGAGGACATTCTCCGTGTGCGAGCAGAGTATGAGGATGTGGCGGTGGTGTGCTACATCAACTCCGACACAGAACTCAAAAGCCTTTCCGATGTGTGCGTCACCTCTGCAAACGCAGTCAAGGTTGTCAAAGCACTTCCAAATAAAAATATATATTTTATTCCCGATAAAAACCTTGCCCATTATGTTGCAGAGAAAATTCCTGAAAAGAATTTTATCTTCAATCCCGGATTTTGCCCTATTCACGAACACATGAGTGCTGACGAGATAAAAAGTGCAAAGCTCAGTCACCCAAATGCACTTGTTTTGGCACATCCCGAATGTTCAAAGGAGATTTTGAACATGGCGGATTACATAGGCAGTACTTCGGGTATTTTGAATTTCGCAAAAGACAGCGAAGTCGGGGAGTTTATTATCTGCACCGAGCAGGGTGTTGAGTATGAACTCAAAAGGCAGAACCCTGTGGGTAAAAGATTTTATTTCCCAAAGACTGCTCCTGTTTGCCCCGGTATGAAGCGAGTAACCCTCGAAAAAGTGCTGAGAGTTTTAGAAACAGGTGAAAATCAGGTTACATTACCTGAGGGTCTCACCGAATCAGCGGTTGAGCCTCTTGATAAGATGCTGAAGCTTGCAAAGTAGAAAAGAGGTTTTCTTACTTATGGAACTTAATGCGGATGTTGTAATAGTGGGCTGCGGTGTTGCAGGACTTTTTACAGCACTCAATCTCAGTCCCGACACAAAGATAATAATGATAACCAAGTCCGATGCCGAAAGCAGTGATTCTTTTTTGGCTCAAGGCGGAATTTGCGTGCTTCACGATGAGGAGGATTTTGAGGCTTTCTATGAGGACACCATGAGGGCAGGTCATTACGAAAACCGACCTGAGTCCGTAAAGGCAATGATTAGGGACTCAAGGCAGGTTATCGGTGACTTAATCTCTTACGGCGTTGAGTTTGAACGGGAAAACGGCGAGCTTGCCTATACCCGCGAAGGCGCTCACTCAAGACCCCGAATCCTTTACCACAAGGATGTTACAGGCAAGGAGATTACCTCAAAGCTGCTTGCGGCAGTAAAGAAGCTTGATAATGTGGAGCTATTGGAATACACCACTATGACCGACCTTGTTGTAAAAGATAATAAATGCTATGGTGTTGTGGCTGAAAATTCTCAGGGTAAGATGAAGATTCTTGCGAAAAACACTGTGCTTGCCACCGGTGGAATCGGCGGAAAATACAAGCACTCAACCAATTTTGCACATCTCACGGGTGACTCCGTGGATTTAGCGAAAACATACGGAATACGCACCGAAAATCTTGACTATGTACAGATTCATCCCACCACCCTTTACAGCCAAAAACCCGGCAGGCGTTTTCTTATTTCGGAATCTGTCAGGGGAGAGGGTGCGGTTCTGCTTGATAAAAACGGAAATCGCTTTACCGACGAACTTCAGCCTCGGGATGTTGTAACCGCTGCTATTTACAAGCAGATGGAGAAAGACGGCACCGACTTCGTGTGGCTGTCTATGCTTCCCATACCAAAGGAAGAAATTTTGGGGCATTTCCCAAATATATATAAGCATTGTCTTGAGGAAGGCTTTGATGTAACCGCCGAGCCAATCCCCGTTGTTCCTGCACAGCACTATTTTATGGGCGGTATATGGGTGGACCTTGAGAGCAAAACCTCAATGGACAATCTTTATGCGGTGGGCGAGACTTCCTGCAACGGTGTACACGGAAAAAATCGTCTTGCAAGCAACTCTCTTTTGGAGAGCGTTGTGTTTGCCAAAAGAACGGCTAAAAGTATAGAGGAGAGTAAATGATGAATAATATTACGATGAAACTTCAGATGGATGAACTCATTATGCAGGCACTTCGCGAGGATATTTCAAGCGAGGATGTAACCACCAACGCTGTTATGAAGGAAGCGGTAATGGGTGAGGTTGACCTTATCTGCAAAGAGGACGGCATCATTGCAGGTCTCGGAGTTTTCAGCAGAGTTTTTGAGCTTCTGGACGAAAATACGATAACCGAGCTTTACTGTAAAGACGGGGACAAGGTGCAAAAAGGACAGCTCATGGGCAAGGTTAAGGGTGATATCCGCGTTCTGCTTTCAGGCGAGCGTGTTGCCCTCAATTACCTTCAGAGAATGAGTGGAATCGCCACATATACAAAGTCGGTTTCCTCACTTTTGGAGGGCACAAAGACAAAGCTTCTCGACACCCGCAAGACAACCCCCAACATGAGAATATTTGAAAAGTACGCAGTGACTGTGGGCGGCGGTTACAACCACCGCTACAACCTTTCCGACGGTGTACTTTTGAAGGATAACCACATCGGTGCTGCCGGAAGCGTTAAGAAGGCTGTGGAAATGGCAAGAGAGTATGCTCCTTTTGTGCGTAAAATCGAGGTTGAGGTTGAAAATCTCCAAATGGTCAGGGAAGCCGTTGAGGCAGGCGCCGACATCATTATGCTTGACAACATGGACACCGAACAGATGCGTGAGGCAATCGGGATTATAGACGGCAGAGCGCAGACCGAGTGTTCGGGAAATGTAACCTTGGAGAACGCCAAAAGGCTTGCTTCGGTGGGCGTAGACTTTATTTCAAGCGGTGCCTTGACTCACTCGGCGCCCATACTTGACATCTCAATGAAAAATCTCCATGCAGTTTAAGACAGGCGCTGTACCGAATTGCAATTAAGAAAAGAGTTGATAAAATGACAGGTCACGACAGAAGAGAAGAGCTGATTCTCCGTATTATGAACAGCAAAAGTCCCGTAAGCGCCCAAAGCCTTGCGAATGAATACGGCGTTACCCGACAGGTCATTGTGCAGGATATTGCACTCCTCCGTGCCAAAGGTCACGATATTATTTCCACAAACAAAGGCTACGTAATCAATGCACCAAAAAGCACCTTCAGGGTTATGAAGGTGCGTCACACGGACCGTGAGCTTCGTGAGGAACTTGAGCTTATCGTTGACCTTGGGGGTAATGTTGAAAATGTCATGGTGAATCACAGGGTTTACGGCAAGATTGAGGCTCGCCTTGATATTGACTCAAGACGCAAGGTGGAGGAGTTTTTGGAGAATATTCAAAGCGGCAAGTCAAGTCCTCTCAAAAATATCACCTCCGATTATCACTACCACCGTATTTTAGCCGACAGCGAAAGCACTTTGGATTTAATCGAGGAAAAACTCCGTGCCCGAGGTTTTTTGGTGGAGTCACGAAGCCTGTAAACAACATATTATTTGAGCATCTCAAAATAAGTTTTGAGGTGCTTTTTTTGAAAAACGCGGTTTCAATTTGTACCATAAAATAGTGAAAAAGTGAAATAATTTATGTGACAAATAATATTGACTATTATCATCTAAAGTTCTATAATCAGTTGATAGAACATGTACAAGTGACATTTTTCATATTGAGACAGGAGGTAGAATAGTGAAGGAAAAAAAGAAGCTTTCAAAGCGGAAAATTGTGTTCCTGGTTGCCTGGATTTCTCTGATGCTTGTAGTCCTGGGACTTATATTTGCCGTTGGATTTCCCCAAGGGGACAAGTCCGAAAGCATAAAGGAGCTGATGAGGGATGCGGTGCTCCATGAACACGGCAGGGTGTCTTTCTTTGGACTTGAGGTGAATCCTGCGGTTATTTCCGCATATTTGATGACCGGAGTGCTTCTGCTTTGTGCTCTGCTGATTAGGATTTTTGCAATACCGCGATTCAAAATCGTTCCGGGAAAATTCCAGTCAATGATTGAAAAGTTAGTGGAATTTTTCAGCGGTATGGCGAGCAGTAACAGTCCCCATAAACCGAAGTTCGTGGGAGCATATATTTTCAGCGCAGGCGTGTATGTGTGCATAAGTACCCTCTTTGAGCTTTCCGGTCTGCAGTGGGTTACTACTCGCGGAACAAGTATCGCGCTTCCTGCTCCTTTAGCCGACATCAACGGCGCAATCGCCATGGGCTTTACATCGTTTATTGTGATACTTGTTGCAGGACTTGTCACAAACGGAATTAAGGGTGCATTCAAAGTTCTCAAGGATTTTTCACTTCCCATATCCATGAGCTTCAGACTTTTCGGCGCGCTTCTAAGCGGTCTTCTTGTTACCGAGCTTGTGTATTATTACGCTGCACTTTCCTTTGTGCTTCCCGTAATCGTAGGCATTCTCTTTACACTTTTGCACGCCCTTATTCAGGCTTATGTTCTTGCCACCCTTGTTTCAATATTCTACGGCGAGGCAGTTGAGCCGCCTAAACCCAAAAAGAAAAAGATAAAGAATAAAAAATTAAAGGAAAGTCAGGTTGAGACAGTATGAAAAACACAAGAGTAATTTCACTTTTAATGGCACTTATTATGCTTTTTGGCCTTACAGCAGGCACAAGTATAACTGCTTTTGCAGAGACAACTCCCACAGAGGCTATAACCGCCGAAGCCGAGGCACAGGAGGACACAGAAGCCCCAAGCACAGGCGCAAAGGCTATTGCAGCGGCTATCGCAGTAGGCCTTGCCGCAGCCCTCGGTGCAATCGGCATGGGTATCGCCATTGCTAAATCTGTTGAGGGCATATCCCGTCAGCCTGAGGCTTCGGGTAAAATCAACGGCGCTATGATGCTCGGTATGGTTTTCATTGAAACCCTCGTCATCTACGCCCTCATTGTTGCTATTCTCATTATATTTGTTCTTTAATCTGATTGACCGAGGTAGTAAATATGCCACTTAATATTGATTTTTTGCAGATTTTGCTCCATGCTTTCAACTTCCTTATTCTTGCAGGAGGACTTACTCTTCTGCTCTTTAAGCCTGTTGAAAAGTTCCTGAACGAGCGCCGTGAACACTTCGAAAACGCAGAGCGTGAAATTGCGGAAAAAACAGCCGAGAACGAAAGGCTCCGTGCACAGTACGAACAGAATATGCGCGACGCGAAGGACGAGATTGCCAGGATGCGTGCCGACGCCGAAAAGGAAATGGCAGAGACATCGAAGGCTCACATAAGCGGAGCTATGGAAAAGGCGCAGAGCATTGTTATGAATGCCGAAAAGGAAGCCGAAAAACGCAAGGAGCAAATCCTTGACAGCGCTCAGTCCGAAATAGGCGATTTGGTTGTCAGTGCAACCAAAAAACTCTTGAGCGATACAGTGACCCCTGAGCGTAACTCTGCGCTCTACGATGAGTTTATTCGACTTGCAGAGGAAACAGTAGCAAGCGAGAGGGCTTCAAAATGACAGAAAAAGAACTACTCGAGCTTAGCGAAGAGGAAAGCGTAGATGTGCTCAAAGCCGAGATACATTGCGTTACTCCCCCAAGCGATGAACAGCTCAGAAGAATCCGTGATTTTATCATAAAGAAATACGGGGTTGAGGATGCACAGTGTGTAGTGAGGCTTGACCCTGCAGTAGTGGGCGGTTTCAATATTTTCGTAGGTGATGACAACTACGATTGGAGTACCCAGGGAAGAATCCGTCAGCTGAATAAGTCTTTCCAGAAACTCCAAAAGGAGTACGACCACAACAAAATTATTTCTCTTCTTCGTGAGGATATAGAGAATTTCACCTTGGACCCCGGTTATCAGCAGGTGGGCCTTGTTAAGTCGGTTGGCGACGGCATCGCCTTTATGGAGGGACTTAATGATGTTGAATTCGGCGAAATAGTCCTCTTTGACTGCGGTGTCAAGGGAATGGTACAGGACATCCGTGCAGACGGCACAACCGGTATTGTGCTTTTCGGAGGTGAGCGTGAAATCCGTCAGGGTTCACGAGTGCTGAGAACCCGACGCACAGCAGGTATTCCCATCGGTCACCACACCTTGGGACGAATGATTGACCCCCTTGGCAAACCCATTGACGGCAAGGGCGAAATTGCTGCAAAGAGGTACTATCCCATCGAGCGTCCTGCTCCCGGCGTCATGGACAGAAAGTCCGTATCACGCCCAATGGAGACAGGCATCCTTGCTATAGACTCCATGTTCCCAATCGGCCGCGGACAGCGTGAGCTTATTATCGGCGACCGACAGACAGGCAAAACCTCCATTGCGGTTGATACAATCCTCAATCAAAAGGATAAGAATGTTGTCTGCGTTTATGTTGCTATCGGCCAGAAGGCAAGCACCGTTGCAAAGGTTGTAAACACACTTGAGAAAAACGGTGCAATGGACTACACCGTAATTGTGTCGTCCCCGGCCTCAGACCCTGCACCCTTGCAGTATATCGCTCCCTACGCAGGCTGTGCTGTTGCGGAGTACTTTATGTATCACGGCCGCGACACCCTCATCATCTACGACGACCTTTCCAAGCACGCTGTTGCATACAGAACCCTGAGCCTTCTTTTGGAGCGTTCACCCGGCAGAGAAGCATACCCCGGTGATGTTTTTTACCTCCACTCAAGGCTTCTTGAGAGAAGCGCACAGCTCAGTGACGCAAAGGGCGGCGGAAGTATGACTGCACTTCCCATTATTGAAACTCAGGCAGGCGACGTTTCCGCCTACATTCCCACCAATGTTATATCTATTACCGACGGCCAGATTTTCCTTGAGAGCGACCTTTTCTTTGCAGGTCAGCGTCCTGCGGTAAATGTAGGCCTCTCCGTTTCCCGAGTAGGCGGTTCAGCCCAGACTCAGGTTATGAAGAAGTCGGTAGGCTCCATTCGTCTTGACCTTGCACAGTACAGAGAAATGCAGGTGTTCTCTCAGTTTGGAGGCGATTTGGACGGCCAAACCGCCAAGGAACTGAAATACGGCGAAGGCCTTATGCAGCTTCTTAAGCAGAAAAACCAAAGCCCCATGGCCATGTGGCAGCAGGTTGTAACCCTTATATGTGCAGGTGAGAGGTTGTTCCAGAACATCCCCACAAAGGATATCAAGGATGTGCAGCGCAGTCTGCTGGAGTATATTGACCGCAACAAGGGCAGATTGGTTGTAAAAATACAGCATGCAGATCAGTATTCCGAAGAACTGAAAGCCGAAATTACGGAAACCGCCAAAGAGTTTTTCGCTACACTTAATCTGTAATTATCATACAGAAAGGAGAGAGTATATATGGCAGACATTGCTGAAATCAAAGGCAGAATGAACTCCATAGCCGAAACAAAAAAGGTTACGGATGCCATGTATATGATTTCCTCTGTAAAGCTCAGGCGCGCAAAGAGAGAGCTTGAGAGCACTATGCCGTATTTTGATGCGCTGCGAGAACAGATAACAGACCTGTTTAGGTATATTCCGGAAACCGAAAACCGATATTTTCACGCTTCTCTGCCCGAGGGCAAGGAGCACTTCCGTCACGGAATACTTCTCGTAACCTCCGACAAAGGCCTTGCAGGCAGCTACAATCATACGGCAATCAAGGTTGCCGAAGAATACATGTCCCGTCACCCGGAAACGGAGCTTTTCATTGTGGGTGAATACGGCTGGCAGCACTTCAAATCAAGGAGTATTCCTTTTCATGAGGAATTTCGCTACAGCGCCGCTTTTCCGAGTATTGGAGAAGCAGAGGAAATATGCGTTAAGCTTTTAAGCCTTTTTGACACAGGCGTAGTTGACGAAATCAGTATAATCTATACAGACTATCAGGGCGCAAGACCCAGCTTGTGCAAGCGAAATGTTCTCTTGCCCCTTGATAAAAGCACATTCCAGACGGGCCGTGAAGACAGCGCTGATTCCTTCAAGGAGTTTTTTCCCGATGTTGATACGGTTTTGAACGGAGTCGTTCCAAGTTATCTTACCGGCTTTATTTACAGTTCATTGGTAGATAGCTACTGCAGTGAACAGCAGGCGAGAATGCTTGCCATGAGTACAGCTGGCAACAACGCCGAGGAGATGCTGAAAAAACTTCGCATGGAGTACAACTCAATCAGACAGGCAAGTATTACAAACGAAATGATAGAAATTACCTCGGGTGCTGCGGCGCTGAGGGCAAAGCATAAGAAAATTAAGGAGGAAGATGCAAATGAATAAACGCGAAGCCGAGCTTGTAGTGGGCAGAATATCCGCTGTCAACGGTCCTGTTGTAGATGCCTCCTTTGGAGTTAATGAAATTCCCTCCATACGGGAGGAGCTTTTTGTTGAGATAAACGGCGAAAAGCGAGTAATGGAGGTTGCTCAGCACATTGGCGGTAACACGGTAAGGTGCATCATGCTGGGTGCAAGCGAGGGACTGTACCGCGGTATGGAGGTTTACGCTACCGGGGACACCATCAAGGTGCCTGTGGGAGACGAGGTTCTCGGCAGACTTTTTAATGTTTTGGGTGAAACTCTCGATGACGAAGAGCCTATTTCCGAGGAGGTTACAAAACGCAGTATCTACAAAGCTCCGCCCTCCTATGCGGACAGAAAAAATTCCGAGGAAATTTTGGAGACCGGCATTAAAGTTATCGACCTCTTGGCGCCTTACTCAAAAGGCGGTAAAATCGGACTATTCGGCGGTGCCGGTGTAGGAAAAACCGTTTTGATTCAGGAGCTTATCCACAATATCGCCAGTGAGCACGGCGGATACTCTGTGTTCACAGGTGTAGGCGAGAGAAGCCGTGAGGGCAATGACCTCTACACGGAAATGCGTGAAAGCGGAGTTATAGATAAAACCGCCCTTGTGTTCGGACAGATGAACGAAGCTCCCGGCGTGAGAATGCGGGTAGCTCTCACCGGACTGTCTATGGCTGAGTATTTTCGAGATGAACAGCACAAGGATGTGCTTTTGTTTATAGACAATATATTCAGATTTATTCAGGCCGGCAGCGAGGTCTCCACACTTCTCGGCAGAATGCCCTCTGCAGTTGGCTATCAGCCGACGCTTGCCAATGATTTAGGTGAACTTGAGGAGAGAATAGCCTCTACAAAAAGCGGTTCGGTAACCTCTGTACAGGCAATTTATGTGCCTGCAGATGACCTGACCGACCCTGCTCCTGCAACTACCTTTGCTCACCTTGACGCAACTACAGTTTTGAGCCGAAAAATAGCGGAGCTGGGCATCTATCCGGCAGTTGACCCCCTTGAGTCCACTTCAAGAGCACTTGAGATTGATGTAGTAGGCGAGGAACATTACACAGTCGCAAGAAAGGTGCAGGAGATTTTACAGCACTACAAAGAGCTTCAGGACATTATCGCCATTTTGGGTGTGGATGAGCTGAGCGACGAGGATAAACAGAGCGTCCGGCGTGCAAGAAAAATCCAGCGTTTCCTCTCTCAGCCCTTTAGTGTGGCGGAGAAATTCTCAGGCCTTCAGGGTGTGTTTGTCCCTCTTGAAGAAACTATCCGAGGATTTAAGGCTATTGTTGAGGGTGAAATGGATGAGTATCCCGAGAGCGCCTTTTTCAATGTAGGTACTATTGATGATGTTAAGCGCAAGGCAGAAAGCATGAAAAGGGATGAAATATAAGTGAACACATTTTATCTTGAAATTCTCTCTCCCGACCGAATTTTCTACAGGGGAGAGTGTCAGTCTATAGTCATCCCCATAAGCGACGGTATGCTGGGCATTATGGCAAACCACAGTCCGCTCACCGCCGCCATTCCCCAGGGTGAACTCACATTTACCAAACCTTCGGGGGAAAAGGTGATCTGTGCTATTGACAACGGTATGGCGGATGTGACCGACAACCGAGTGAGAGTTCTATGCGAATCCGTAGTAACTCCCGATGAAATCGACATGGAGAAAGAACGCAAAGAGGCAGAGCACGCCGAAAGATTACTCAAAAACAGGCAGAGCCAAAACGATTATAAGTATTGGAAGATGTCCCTGAACAAAGCTGTAAACCGATTGAAAATCAAGCAAAAAGAAAAGAACATAAACATATAAGAAAACCGTCCGAGTCATTCCCCGGGCGGTTTTGCGTTAGTGCCTTTAGGCCAAAAAGGCAATCCCCGGCTCTACCGAGGGTAAAAAAAGCTTCAGTAATGAAAAAAGGGCGAGCTTTAAGCCCAAAGGTGTTGAAAAGCAATTAAACCTCCAAGTATAACGGTAGTGGTTTGGCGACCGCATTACCGAAATACAAGGAGGAATAATTAACATGAA
>JAUNJO010000035.1 GCA_030533225.1 Eubacteriales bacterium | reverse complement strand
AGGACAGGCGCCTGATGATCGAGCTTTATCGCCTCCTGACCCGCTGGTGGACCGCCTTTGCGCTGGCCGCCTCCCTGGCCCTGCTGGGCGCGGTCCATGCCTCGGAGCGAATCTGGGGCCTGACCCCCTGCAACCTCTGCCTCAAGCAGGAAGTTGATGAATTTTTCGGCGTCGGCTTTGTTCTTGGCGCTTGTGGGAATACACATTGAATCAACAAAGAAGTTTGAGCCTTCCTCAGGCAGACAGTACATAAGGTCCTCGTTGTTCTGCATCATTGTGTAGATATCGCCGGCATAGTAGGGAGCAATAGCTGCCTGAGAGCCTTCCATTTCGTTAAAGACTAAGTCCATAACATACTTTTTGAGCAGGGGCTTCTGTTCAATAAGCTTGTCATATGCCTTGTCAATATCCTCTTTTGTAGCATTTTGAGGATTACCGCCTGTGAGGCACATGGCGATTGCCATTGCGTCACGGCTGTTGTCAAACATGAGAATGTTGCCCGCGAGCTCCTCCTCCCAAAGAGCAGAGAAGCCTGTAACCTCTACATCTCCTACCATCTCGGTATTGTAGCAAAGAGCAACAACACCCCAGCTGTAGGGGATAGAGTACTTGTTGTCCGGGTCAAAGGATAGGTTTTTGTAATTATCGTCAATGTTTTTATAGTTGGGAATATTGTCGAAGTTAATCTCCTGTACCAAGCCCTCAGCAATGAGCTTTTCCACCATATAGTCGGAAGGGACTACAACATCGTAGCTTGAATTTGAGGATTTAAGCATATTGTAAAGAGCCTCGTTGGTCTCATAAGTTGTGTAGTTGACCTTGATGTTGTACTTTTCCTCGAACTGAGCGATAACATCCATAGTGCCGTCCATACCGTCGCTGATGAACTGACCCCAGTTGTAGACATTGATTTCGCCGTCGTAATTCTTACAGCCTGTAAGGCAGAGGCTTGCGCCTAAGAGCATGAAGCACACAAGTGCTAAACAGAGGATTTTTTTCATTTATCTATCTCCTTTATTTATCTTTTTGCTCAGCTTTAATACTGCTGATATTAACAATAATTAATATGGTTATGATAACCAAAAAGAGCATTACGGACAATGCACAGAACATTGGTATCTTCTTAGGGATACGGTTGTTGTTGAAAATGTATATGGGCAAGGTCTGAAAGCTTGCTCCGCAGGTGAAGTATGAGATGACAAAATCATCAAGAGAATAAGTGAAGCTGATGAGAAAGCCTGAGATAATTCCGGGCAGAAGCTCAAAAAGCACCACCTTGAAGAAAGCCTTAAGCTGATTACAGCCCAAATCCAAAGCGGCTTCATAGATGTGGTTGTCCATCTGCCGAAGCTTCGGAGTTACGGACAGGATAACATAGGGGGTGCAGAAGCCGATGTGCGCCAAAAGTACCGTCAGGAAACCCATTTCAAAGCGGAAAAGCGTGCCCACAAAGGTGAACAGAAGCAGAAGTGAAAAGCCGGTTACTATTTCGGGATTGATGATGGGAATGTTTGAGACAGTTTGGAACAGCTTCCTGGGTGCTCCTTTGAAGTTGTAAATTCCGATTGAGGTAAGAGTGCCCAAAACCGTTGAAATCAGAGCCGAAAGCAAGGCAATAATCAGAGAATTTACAAGGCTGTCCATGAGCATGCTGTCTTTGAAAACCTCTGCATACCACTTAAGGGTGAAGCCTTCTACGGTGGTTGCGGACTTGTTTTCATTGAAAGAGATTACGAAGAGGACAGCGATGGGGGCATAAAGGAAAAGAAAGATGAGAAGCATGTACAGCTTGCTTGGAATTTTTGCCTTTTTCATACGCCGACCGCCTCCTCGTCTCCGAATCTATTGGTTATAACCATGAATATGATGATTATTACCATGAGGGTAAGCGCAAGTGCCGCACCGAAATTTCTGTCTGCACAGAGGAAGGCGGCTTCGATGTAATCACCTATCATCAGATGCATTCCGCCCAAGTACTTTGTGACGATGAAGGTACTGGCAGATGGCACGAATACCATGGTGATTCCCGATACGATGCCGGGAACGGAAAGTGGAAAAATAACCTTGCGTAAAATATTGAATTTGTTTGCTCCCAAATCCTGAGCCGCTTCAATATGGCTTCTGTCAATTTTACTCATTACAGTATGCAAGGGCATAATCATAAAGGGCAGAAACTCGTAAACCATACCCAAAACAACAGCGGCATCGGTGCCGAGAATGGGGGCGTCAATACCCAAAAGGCTCAGTACGGTGTGAATAGGACCTCCGTTTTGCAGGAGAATGTACCAACCCAAAAGGCGAAGCAAAATGTTCATCCACATTGGAATGGTGATAAGCATGGTGATAATGGCTTGGGTTCGGGCTTTCATCTGAGATATGATATAGCTTGCAGGGTAAGCGAGAAGCAAGCAAATCAAGGTGGAGACAAAAGCGATCTCAAGTGAATACAAAAGCGCATGCAGGTATTCGGAGCTCCAAGCCTTCGCTATATTGTCAAGGGTAAAGCCTCCGTGACTGCCCTGAAAAGCATTGGTGGCAATGAGCACCAAGGGAACAATGGTGAAAGCGAAGAGCCAAATGATGTAGGGAATCGCCAGTTTTTTAGACTTCATCTTCACCCTCCCTATCAACAGGCAGAATGACTGCATTGGAGAAGTCGAAGCAGATGGGAACATAGGTGGCAACCTGCTCGTCCTGTGCGCTTCTCATAATCCACTTTCTCTCGTCGGATTCCAGGATGATTTCGTTGTATTCACCCTTCCAGATAACAGATTCGATGTAAGCATCATTGAGCTGACCGATGCCGTTGCCGGCGATTTTCAGTCCCTCCGGAGGGAGCTTAATTTTGAGCACAGTGCCCTTTTCGTAGTATGTGTTAGGAATCTCTACGTCATTGCCCTCCACGGAAATGGTGACGGAGTTCTCCTCCTCGTCTGCATGGATGACAGAAGCGGTGATTTCGTTGTATGCTGTGGGGAAGAGCTTGTTCATAATGTGGATGTTGTCGGGGGCAACATACATGCCGATTTGACTTCCCACTTCACTTGCAACAGTTGAGTGAATAAGCCATACACATCCCCTGGTTTTTACTTCCATTTCGTAGTGAACACCCTTAAAGACAACTCCGGTTACCTCACCGGTCAAGATTCCTTTTTCCGGGGTAGTAACTTCAATGTCCTCGGGTCTTATGACCACATCAACAGCCTGACCGTCACCGAAGCCCTTATCCACACACTTAAACTCAGCTCCGAGGATGTTGACCTTAAAGTCCTGAAGCATAAATCCGTTGAGGATGTTTGCCTCACCGATAAAGTCGGCAACAAAGGCATTTGCAGGCTCGTTGTAGATGTCGATGGGAGTGCCTATCTGCTCGATTTTACCGTTGTTCATAACGCAGACCCGGTCGCTCATTGTGAGAGCTTCCTCCTGGTCGTGAGTAACATAAACAAAGGTTTTCTTCGTCATCTTCTGAATGGCCTTGAGTTCAATCTGCATATCCTTGCGGAGCTTCAGGTCAAGGGCGCCTAAAGGCTCGTCGAGAAGCAGAACATCCGGGTCGCAGACAAGGGCTCTTGCTATGGCAACTCTCTGCTGCTGACCTCCGGAAAGCTTCGACACCGCACGCTTTTCATAGCCTTTCAGGTCGACGATGGAAAGCATCTTTTTGACTTTTTCTTTAATTTCCGCCTTGGGAAGCTTCTTGAGCTTCAGGCCGAAGGCAACATTCTCAAATACATTCAGGTGGGGAAAAAGTGCATATTTCTGAAAAACGGTATTTACATTCCTCTTGTTGGGAGGAGTGCCGTTGATTCGTTTTCCGTCATAGAACACATCACCGCTGTCAGGCTCAAGGAAGCCCCCGATTATTCTGAGGGTTGTGGTTTTACCGCAGCCGGAGGGACCCAGCAGCGTAATAAACTCCTTGTCCATTATATCTAAATCAATATTGTTGAGTATCACTTCTCCGTCAAATTTGACGTTGATATTCTTGAGTGAAACAATAGCTTTCTGTTCCAAAAAACAACACCACCAAATCAAATTTTAAGACAGGCAACACAGAGCATTATTAATAATTCGGTTTTGCTTTCATTGCTATACGTCTAACTTGAAATTATATATTTATTGTGTCGGTTTGTCAATTGATTTTACGGCTTCGTGCTTAATTTTGACGAAAGTTGTAGGACAAAAAGCAACGGTATCCTTGCAGATTGAGTGCAGACAGGAGACTTTGGTGTCAATTTGGATAAAAATTAACCATGTTTTTGTATAATTAGTGCATTGCTAAATGTATGAGCGGTTTGATATAATGATATGCGTCGGATTATTGAAAATTAGCGTGAAAGGAATGTTATCAATGAAAAACGCAAAAAGACTCTTGTGTCTTCTGATTGCTCTTATGACTTTGATGTCAGTTTGTGCAGTAGGCATCACGGCAAGCGCAGCAACAGTTGACACAACGGAAGTTGCAGCAGGTCCCACTGCAGCAGACGACTTCACATGGGACAACGCAACAGTCTACTTTTTGTTGACTGACCGTTTCAATAACGGTAACAAATCAAACGACAACAGCTACAACCGTAACGACGGCCTTACCAACACTGTTGCCGCTTTCCAGGGCGGTGACTTTAAGGGTATCACCCAGAAGATTAACGACGGTTACTTCACAGACCTGGGTGTCAACGCAATTTGGGTTGCAGGCTGGTTTGAGCAGACCCACGGCTACGTAGTAGGCGGCGACGGCAAAAGCTCCTTCCCCCACTACGCATACCACGGCTACTACGGTCTCGACTTCACCGAGCTTGACGAAAACTTCGGTACGGAAGCTGAGTTCAAAGAGATGATTGATACCGCCCACAGCAACGGTATTCGTATTATTCTCGATGTAGTTATGAACCACCCCGGCTACAACTCAATCTATGACATGGACGAGTACGGCTTCGGTACACTTACCTCCAACGCAATGGATGTTTACAACAACAAGAAGAACAACCCCAACCAGACCGACTACCACGGCGCTATCAAATATAACGACGGCGTTGCTAGCGACTGGGCAAAATGGTGGGGCAGAGATTGGCTCCGTGCAGGTATGGCAGGCTACGATAACAACGGCGGCGGCGACCTGACGGGCGCAGTAGCATATCTTCCCGACTTCAAAACCGAAAATCAGGCTTCCTTAGGTATTCCCGAGATTCTCAAGACAAAGTGGACCCGTGAGGGAACATATAACGAGAAAGTAAACGAAATCGACGCTACATTCAAAAAGTACAACCTGGGAAACAAAACCGTTACCAACTACCTTGTATCATGGTATGCAAAGTGGGTTGAGGAGTACGGTATTGACGGCTTCCGCTGTGATACTGCAAAGCATGTAGAGCGCAGCTGCTGGAACAAGCTCTCGAAGACTTGTGAGCAGGCACTTGAAAACTGGAGACAGGCTAACCCCGGCGCTCCCGGTGCAGATTGGGATGAGGAGTTCTGGACCACCGGTGAGAACTTCGGCATGGGCTTTGACCTTGGCAGTGACTATTACACCGCAGGCGACTTTGATTCAATGATCAACTTCTCCTTCTCCGCTGACGCTAAGGGCGGCGGATGTAACGGTATGAAGAAGGCCGGTAACCTTAACAGCACTTACGCAAACTATGCAAGCGGTCTTAACAATAACCCCGGCAAGAGCGTACTTACTTATATTTCTTCTCACGATACAGGTATGTGTCGTGATGACCTCTACTATCAGGGCTCCGCACTTCTCCTGATGCCCGGTGCAGTTCAGATTTATTACGGTGATGAAAGTAACAGACAGCAGGTTTCCTGTACTATCTGGGACCATGTAATCAGAGGTTACATGAACTGGTCAAGCATGGATAACGGCGTTCTCCAGCACTGGCAGAAGGTGGGTACTTTCCGTAACAACCACGTTGCAGTCGGTGCAGGTACACACCAGAATCTTTCTGCTACCAGCGGTACTGCTTTTGCCCGTACCTACAACAAGAACGGCGTAAATGATGTAGTAGCCTGTGTAGTAGGCGCAAACAAAAACTCAAGCATCACAATCACTCTTAACAACACCTTCAAAGACGGTGCAACCCTCAAGAACACATATACAGGCGACACAGCACAGGTAAGCGGCGGTAAGGTAACTTTCAACTCAGGTGCACAGGGCACTATCCTTGTTGAGCTTGCCGATACTCAGCCCACAAATCCTGTCACAAAGCCTACTACTCCTGTAACTGAGCCAACAACAGCTCCTACAAAACCCACAACCCCTGCAACAAAGCCCTCTACTCCCGTAGAAACAGAGTATGTAATGCTTGGCGATGCCGACCTTAACGATAAGGTAAATGTTAAGGACGCAACAGCCATTCAGAAGTCCGCTGCAAGTCTTATCACTCTTAATGAGAAGGAAGCCTTTGCAGCAGATGTTGACGGCAGCGAAGTAGTTAATGTTAAGGACGCAACAGCTATTCAGAAGTTTATCGCTTCTATGAATACAGGATATAAGATTGGCGAAAATGTAGTCTACAAGCAGGGAACAGAACCCACGGACCCTGTAGAGCCCACAAAGCCTGTTACACAGCCTACAGACCCCGTTGAGCCTCCCATAACAGATCCTGTTATTCCCACCAACCCCTCAGAACCCTCAGGGGACTATGTATATCTCCAGAATGACGCTAACTGGGCTTCACCCAACTGCCACTACTGGAACAATTCAGGCGATACTACTGAGTGGCCCGGCCTTCCCATGGAGTCCTTAGGCAACAACCTTTACAGGATTTCTGTTCCTGCAGGCTACGATATGGTTATCTTCAATAACGGAAGCGGTGACCAGACAGAAAACCTCACCCTTAACCGCGGTCAGGTTTACAACAACGCCTCAAAGCAGTGGAGCTCCTTAGGCGGCGATACACCCACATTGCCTACAGACCCCACAGAGCCTGTCACACCCTCCGGTAACTATGTGTACCTGAAAGACAGTGCTAACTGGGGTACTGCTTACATCCACTATTGGTCGGATTCCGCAGGCTCTGTATGGCCCGGAGTGCAGATGGAGTCTATGGGTAACAACCTCTACAGATTTGCTTTAGACTCTCAGTACACCGGCATTGTGTTCAACAACGGCGGCAACGGACAGCAGAGCCAGGACCAAACACCCAACTACGGTCAGGTGTATGACAATGCCTCACAGAGCTGGAGCAGTCTTTGATTCTGAGAAACCGTTAAAATTTCAGCTAATAGTTTCAAAGCATCCCTTTTTGTGTAAAAGGGATGCTTTTTTATTCCTATTGATAGACATATCAAAACTGTAAATTGACAAATTTCAAAAATGATATATAATGGTATATGTTATAGTATGTTTATCAGCAACAATTAGGAGGAGATTTTCGCCTTGCTTACTATATTCAAAGAACATCGGAATTTCGGCAAGCAGATTATGCTTTTGGCTGTCAACGACCTTAAGAAAACCTACAAAGGTGCGGCAATAGGCCCGCTTTGGGCGGTAATTAAGCCTGCCTTCACTCTTTTTGTATATTGGTTTGCCTTTGAAATAGGTATCAAGGGCGGCGGCGACACCAACTTTTTGGGTGTTGATTATACTCGCTTCATATTTATGCTGGCAGGTTTTGTGCCTTGGTTTTTTATTACCGACAGCATTACCTTGGGCGCTAAATCAATAAGAATGAACAAGCAGTTTGTCACAAAGGTTTCTTTCCCTGTTTCAACCATTATGACCTTTACTGCGGTAGCAAGACTTTTTGTGCACCTGTTTCTCTGTGCGATTATGTATGTTATTCTGCTTTGTTCGGGATTTATGCCCTCCCTTTATAATCTGCAGTTTTTCCTGTATTGCCCCTTGATGTTTATCTTCTTTGTGGCTCTCACCTGGTCAACCGCGCCAATGTCCGCCTTTTCAAAGGATTTTGAAAATATGATTGTGTCCGTTATGGCGGGTGTTTTCTGGCTTTCGGGCATAATCTACAACAGTTACGATTTAGGAACCTCCAAGTTTATGGACGCTCTTGAGTTCGTTATGCTGTTTAACCCCATCAACTTCTTCGCAAACGGATACCGCAAGACCTTCCTTGAGGGACAGTGGTTCTTTGAAAATCCCATTGAGCTTTGCATCTTCCTGGGCGAGTTCGTCTTGGTTATTGCTTTGGGAATTTGGAATTACAACCGACTTCGCAAGAAGTTGCCGGATGTACTTTAAGGAGGTAAAGTATGAGCGATTCTATTGTTTCTGCTTGCGGCACAGCGCTTGCCTCTGATGACTTCATCATCTCCTTTTCCGGTGTCAGCAAGGAATATACACTGTATAAAAGCGACCAGGAGCGCTTCAAAGCACTTTTTTTCAAGAATAAAAAGGCAAAGATTAACAAGGCGCTGAAAAGTGTCAGCTTCAATATAAAGCCCGGCGAGGCTGTGGGCTTAATCGGTGATAACGGTGCCGGTAAGTCGACTATTCTCAAGTTAATCACCGGTGTTGCGTATCCCTCGGAGGGATGCGTTTCCGTAAGGGGTAAGGTTGCTGCGCTTCTGGAGCTCACAGCAGGCTTCTCCATGGAGATGACAGGCAGAGAAAATATCTACCTCAAGGGCTATATACTCGGTCTTACCGATAAGGAAATCAAGTCTATCGAGGAGCGTATCGTTGAATTTGCAGAGCTTGGCGAATATATCGACCAGCCTGTCCGTACCTACTCAAGCGGTATGAAGATGCGTCTGGGTTTTGCAATTAATGTTAACATCGACCCCGATGTGCTTGTTATCGACGAGGCGCTGTCCGTTGGCGACGCAACATTCAAAAAGAAGTGTAAGAACAAAATAGCCGATACTATCAAGTCGGGCGTAACCGTACTTTATGTAAGCCACAACGCTGAATCTGTCCGTGAGCTTTGCTCAAGGGCGATATATCTGAAAAAAGGACAGCTTGTGTTCGACGGCCCTGTTGATGAGGCATTAAAAGTATATCAGGCTGACAAAGCAGCCAAGAAGA
This sequence comes from Eubacteriales bacterium, assembly GCA_030533225.1. Classification (GTDB taxonomy): domain Bacteria; phylum Bacillota; class Clostridia; order Oscillospirales; family Acutalibacteraceae; genus Ruminococcoides. Next base: position 9,317 of record JAUNJO010000035.1, on the reverse strand, counting down.
AATAAGGAGGAAGCTATGGTACACGCATTGGTTTTCGCAGGCGGAGTAGGCTCAAGAATGAAGTCTTCCGATATTCCCAAGCAGTTTATTGATGTGGACGGCAAGCCCATTATCATTCGCACATTAGAGCATTTTGCAAAGCACGATGAGGTTGAGGATATTGTAATCTCCTGCCTTGCCGACAAGATTGATTACCTGAAGGGTTTAATCGAAATGCACAATGTAGGAAAGGTTGTTTCCGTCGTTCCGGGCGGAGCAAACGGACACCAGTCAATCCACAACGGACTTGTTGAAATCGAGAAGCGTTCAAAGCCCTCCGATGTTGTGCTGATTTGTGACGGTGTGCGACCCATGCTTTCAAAGAAGCTAATCAGCGACTGTATTGCCACCGCAAGAGAGTTTGAGACAGCCGTACCCGTTACTCCCAGCATTGATTCAGTCCTCGAGTCGGTGGACGGAGAGACCTGTTCCAAGTCACTCCCCCGCAAGCAGATGTTTATCACCCAGGCACCTCAGGGTTACACAATGCGCAAGATTATGTGGGCTCACGATGAGGCTGAAAAGCGCGGTATCACAAATCCCATTTCCTCAAGCGAGCTTTTGATTGAGCTTGGGGAGACAGTGCACATCTTCCAGGGCATCCGCGAGAATATCAAGGTCACAACCCCTGAGGATTTGCAGACACTTCGTTCATATTTCTACTACGAAAGCTTCAAAAATTTCGCCAAAGAAGAACTGAAGTACGACCTTTAAGAGTAATAAAAGGAACCGCCGAGGCATATCTTACACAGTGGGGTATGTCTCGGATTTATGTGGGGAATATCTCATTTTGTGTCTTGACTTTTAGGGACTCCTTTGGTATAATACCATAGTGGATTAAGCGAAATGCTCCGCCTCGGTTTACTCCCACCGTGTAAAAATCAGGGAGCCATAATACGCAGGTATGGCGGAATTGGCAGACGCGCATGGTTCAGGTCCATGTGAAAGCAATTTCATGCAGGTTCAAGTCCTGTTACCTGCACCATAAATTAAAAGGTACCAATTCGGTACCTTTTAATTTTTTATATGGAGTTACAGGACTTGAACCTTAAGAAGGTGAACTCCGTTAAGAAAATGTGCCGGTGGCACATTTTTAGGAGTGAAGCCCGCAGGCGGGTACCGAAAGCCTCGGCTTTGGGTCGCCCAGGGTGGATAATTTTCTTCTGAAAAATTATCGTCCTGTTACCTGCACCAAAAAAGAAGTAACTTTTGTCTACCAAAAGTTACTTCTTTTTTTATCCAAGCCGCAGGCTTGGCATATCATCACGCGTCAGCGTGTATATCATCGCCGTAGGCGCATATCATCAGCCGAAGGCTGTATTACCTGCAGCTTGATGAGATGCAACACTGCGTGTTGATGATATGCAATTCCTGCGGAATAGATGATATACAAGGCTTCGCCTTGATTTGTTTGCTGAAAAGTGATATAATCTGATAAACAAGAATTTGATGGAGGTTTATAATTATGAACATAAAAACTCTTTCTTGCCCGAACTGTGGTGCTAACTACAATCCTGCAAAATATCAGTGCGAATACTGTGGCAGTTATATATTTATGTCCAATGAAAATTATAAGGATTTTAGTGATATAAAAATTGAGATTCCTCAAAAAACGGAAAGCAAAACAGATAAATATCCTGGTGTTTATGTTTTTGGTAGACTTCTCGGTATGGGAGAAAGACCTATAACGTTAGGAGCGGCAAATTATTTTACAGGAGTGGTTAGTGCTGGTGGCAAATTGCTTCTTACAAATAAAAGTCTTTCTTTTAGTGCCCATGCTTTCAATGTAGGCAAGCAGGAAATAAGAATTGATTTAAAACAAATTACAGATGTACAAGTTACAATGAACCTATTTGTATCACAACATATTGTTGTGATAACAGATGAAAAAGCGCATAAATTCGTTGTTTATCACGGAAAAGAATGGGTAGAAAGAATAAAAGAAGCTATTGCAAACTACAACGACGATGATACGCATATACCGGAACCTAAAACAAATAACTATATTGAAGAATTACAGCAACTAAAGAATTTGTTAGATATGGGTGTTATTACTGAGGATGAATTTAACATAAAAAAGAGAATAATTTTAGGTCTATAAACTCCAATTTGTAGAATAGATAACGCACACTACTTTTGGTCGTTTTTACCCCAGCTTATACACCTTTTAGTCGCTCTTTCGCATAAATCAAAAGGTACCAATTCGGTACCTTTTAATTTTTTATATGGAGTTACAGGACTTGAACCTTAAGAAGGTGAACTCCGTTAAGAAAATGTGCCGGTGGCACATTTTTAGGAGTGAAGCCCGCAGGCGGGTACCGAAAGCCTCGGCTTTGGGTCGCCCAGGGTACAAGCTTTGTCTGATATGTTAGCAAGCCCCAAGTCGCGTTTGTGCGTATTATTCCTGTGCTCCTCCTTGAATGTTCACATCAAGCTTGTTGTAGGGGATAGTGATTCCGTGACTGTTAAGCTCTGACTGAATCATTCTCATGGCATTGCGCCGAATGTCGAACCGTCTGTCCGCAGGACAGTAAATCCTAAATTTATAAATTACCGATGAACTGTCAAAGCGCTCGGTGCCCTTATATACGCAGTCCTCAACGCCCTCAATTTTGGCGATTTCCTTTGCTGTTTTGCCCAGGAGTTTGTGGATTTTTTCGGGGTCTTCCTCATAGGAAAGCCCCAAATCAATATCGGACCAATTTGATACTATGGATATTTCCGAGATGTTTCTGTTGCAGATTGTCATACAGTCTCCGTTAGAGAGCTTCCTGATTCGCGTGACGCGGACATTAAAGTCCTCAACAACACCTTCGATTTCGCCGTAGCGGATAATATCACCCACATTGAAGAACTTATCGGTGATGATTCGGACACCCATTATGACATCTTTGAGAATGTCCTGAACAGCGAGACCGGCAACAGCACTTGCAATGCCGAGACCTGCAAGGATTGAGCCTACATCGATTCCGTGAATTTGCAGAATTGTTAAGACTGCAACGGAAATAACAGCAAGCTTGATTATCTTTGTGCCGAATTTGAGGAATGAAAGCCTTTTTATATCATCGGGGTTGTTGTCAACCCTTTTGTAGATGTTGCTCACAAGGGAGCGAATTAGGAACAAAAGCAGAAATGCCACTCCGACAATAATCAGGCTTGAGATAAATCTCCAGGAAGTTAAGTAGGAGGTGAGTTTCTCCAGTATGTCAAATAAATCGTTGAAATTTATGAGTTCTTTCATGTTGCGGTCACCTGTCTGTATTATGAATGAGTATCATAGATTGCATAATTATTATATATTTCGAAACTGTCTTTGTCAATTTTGAAGAAATCGCCGTAAGCGTGGTTGCCTACGGCGATTTTTTTAATCGGAAATTAACTTAAGCTGTTCTTGGTTGATGTCGGTAAGCTCATCGCAAACCTTGATTTTCCGTATGATACTCTTCATGGCTTTTTCCAACTCTCCGCCCTCTCGGTAGTCGGCAGGAAAGATGAAGTTTACTCTGTCCTTTATGAGCAGCTCCTCAACTTTATCCTTGTTCCCCGAATATACTGCTATTGACTGACCTCCGTAAGCCTGCATCATCTTCATACAGGGTACGTCCGAAAGTCCGTCGCCAATGTAAATCATGTTGCTAAAGGGAACACGCTTTGAGTCATCGGGCATGGAACGGTTAAGGTCCACATCGTTTGAAACATCCAGAACTCCCTTGTTTATGCGGTAAACGAATTGAGTTTTGTTGGTGTAGTTTACGGCGGTCTTAGGCCATGCGGCATTGCCGCTTTCGTCATAGTAGAACTCACAGGCGAAAATCTCTTTGAATTCCTTTGCGATTTCCGTGCCCTCGATAATTTCCTTAAGTCCTGAGGAGATTATGTAATGCTCCACCGTAACACCCTGCTTTTCGCCGTATTCGTTAATTCGGCGAAACCAATCCGCTACACCGGGAAAAAACTCAACCGACTTGCCGTGAGCCACAAGAGTTTCTCGGTCTAAAGGAATACCGTGCTTTTGACACTGAAAAACCGAGGTGTACAAATAGGCGAGGATGCCGTCCATTTTTTCTTTTCTGCCGAAGTCGTTTGCCATTTTCCAAAACTCAGCACTTTCAAGCCCCAAACTTGGGATAAAGGCAAAGTCCTGCATGTCTTTGGTGCTTAGGGTTTTGTCGAAGTCGTACATTATGGCGACAATAGGTAGTGTGTGCATTTTGACACCTCTTTTTTATTGATGAGGTTAATGTTTACTGTGCTTTGTAGGTGGTGAATTCAATGGAGAGAATGAGCACATCCTCTAAGGGCTTGTTGTTGCTGTCAACCTCAACACCGGCTATAGCGTCAACTACATCCATACCCTCGATAACCTGAGCAAATACGGTGTGACCGCCCTGAGCACGGAGTGCGCCGTCCAGGTGAATGTTGCCGCCGTTTGCTTCGTAGAGCTTAAACACTTCCTCGGAGATTGCGTAGGGAAGGGGGATGAGGTTTTTCGCTATAAGAGCCTCAACATTGGGATACATTTTTGTAAACTGGGCACCGTAGGAGCTTGCATACTGGTCGTAGGTGCTTTTTGCAGAAGCATAATACTGGTCATAATCGAAGCTTTCATAACTGCTTCTTTTGAAGTTCTCTGCATTAGATTGGTTGATAAAGAACTGCGAGCCGTTGGTGTTTACACCGGAGTTTGCCATGGAAACTGCACCGCGGATGTTATAAAGTGTGTCAACAAATTCATCCTCAAAGGCATCGCCCCAGATGCTCTTGCCGCCTGAGCCGTTCTGCTTTTCGTAGTCACCGCCCTGAATCATAAAGTTGTCCCAAACTCTGTGGAAGATGATGTTGTCATACTTGCCGTCTTTTGCAAGTGTTTTGAAGTTTTCAACTGCCTTGGGTGCGTTTTCGGGGAAGAATCTCCATGTGATGTCGCCCATAGAAGTGTGAATAATTGCGACCTCCTCTCCGTCTTTTGGCATTTCAAGCTGATAGCCGATTTTATTCTCGGTGTCGTGCTTAACTGCGGGGTTTACCTGAGGCTTTCCCTCAGGAGCAGGTGCGCCGGAGGTAGGCTCGGTGGGATTTGCGGAGTTGCCTGTGCATCCGCCGAGGGCAAAGAGACAGCCTGCTGTAAGGATAGTTGTAAGTGCTAAGCAAATAAGTTTTTTAAGTTTCATTTTTATTTTCCTTTCGGTTTATATAATTTGTATTATTTACCTGATTCGGTTATTTTGACACCGTCTGCAAGCTTGTAGTTGGTTACATATGCATTGCCTGTACCGACCTCACTCATAACCTCAACTGCCGTAGAGATTGATGTGCCGCCCTTTTTGAGCACCTCAAACTGTGCTGTAACAAGGCAGCCGCCCTTTTTTGTAAAGTCAAAGCCTTGCAGATTTACAGCATTGAACTTGACCTCATTTTGAATATTCTCGTTGTAGACAGTTGCACTGTCGGTAACGGGGAAACTGACCGAAATAAGCCTGAGCATTGTGCCGTCATAGGTCAGGGTTGCCTGCACATCCTCAATTTTCTTTGGGGTTTTCATATTGCAGGTGTAGGTGAAGGTCTCACCGACATTCTTTGTGTAGCCTTGAGTGCCTGCTGTGATGGTACATCTTGTGGGGTTTGCGGTGCTACCTGTGTCAGAAGTTGGTTTGCCGGCTGTCACACCGGGAATGCCCTCCTCTTCTTCTATGGAGGCATTGTTACCTTGGTTGCTTGTGTTATTGCCGGAGTTCTGTGTTGAGCTTCCCGAGTTGGGCTTTCCGGTTTCGGCCTGCGCGTCAGGGTTATCAGTAGTGTTTTCGTCTGTGGGTGAGACAGTCTGTGTAGCTGTTGTCCCGTTTGTAGGTGTTTCCTGCTGTTTGTTACATGCGGTGAGTACGCAGGAGCAAACGAGAACGGACACCAAAACAAGAGCTAAAAACTTGCTTTTTTTCATGTGTATCACTTCCATAGAAAATATATATTTATTTTACTACATTTACAGGTACTTTTCAATACATAACCCGAAAAATGTAAAAGTAATAATCCTCGGGAAAAGTTCATAGAATTAGCTATAAATTAAAATAGCGGAGGCTTTAATATGGCGGAATTTTTACCTGAAGGATGTCTTGCTCAGGACAAAGAGAACAATATATATATGAGTAGTATCACCACTCTCACCGAAGCATACAAGGACCAGAAGATACTTGAAGCAAGAGCAACCGTGTGTGATTCAATGCATAATCTGACCGTGGATTTGGGATGTATAAAAGGGGTTATACCCCGGTGTGAGGGCGCAATCGGAATTAAGGAGGGCAGAGTCCGTGACATTGCGGTGATAAGTCGCGTAGGCCGACCGGTAAATTTTGTTATCACAGGCTTTACGCGAAATGAGTGCGGTGATGCCGTGGCGCTTCTTTCCCGCGAAAAGGCACAACGAAGATGTATGGATAATTATGTGAGTAATCTGAGAGTCGGAGATGTGGTAAATGCACGGATAACTCACCTTGAGACTTTCGGTGCGTTTGCAGATATCGGCTGCGGTATTGTAGCGCTCATGCCCATTGATGCAATTTCCGTGTCTCGAATTGAGCATCCCAGAGAGCGATTCTCGGTGGGTATGGATATAAAGGCTGTCATAAAGTCCATAGAAAACGGCAGGATAAGTCTCAGCCACAAGGAACTTCTGGGCACATGGCAGGAAAACGCAGATATGTTCTCCCCGGGAGAAACCGTTGCAGGCATTGTCCGTTCTGTTGAAAGCTACGGTGCTTTCGTGGAGCTTGCTCCAAATCTTGCAGGCCTTGCGGAATGTAAAGACAGCGTTAAGGTGGGACAGCAGGCGAGCGTGTATATCAAGAGCATCATACCCCAAAAGATGAAAGTTAAACTCATAATCGTGGAGACCTTTGATTACACATATACACCGCCTCAGCCAAAATACTTCTTTGAGGGCACTCACATGGAGGAGTTTGTATATTCACCCCCTGAGAGCAGCCGAATAATCTCAAGTTCTTTTGCCTGATAGAATATAGACTCCTGTTTTAGTTGACACAGGGTACACAGGGGTGATAAAATTATAGTATAAAACCACGGAGGTATAAATATGGACAGTTTGGGGTATGTAATAATCGCGCTTCTCTCACTGCTGATTATCTGTGTTTTGGTGCTCATTGTTTTGGTTATAACAGGCAGGAATAAAGGGGCTTCTTCCGATGAAATCGCCCAAAGGGTCAGGGAAGAAGTGAGGGCCGAGACCTCGGCGCTTCGTCAGGAAATAAACGGAAATATTCAGTCATCTGTCAAGAATATGGGCGAGATGGTGGCGTCTTCTCAGCGGGATTCGGCGCAGAATCAAAACGAGCGACTCTTAAGTCTTGAGGAGCGACTGAAGACGTTTTCCCTCGAGAATGAGCAGAAGATGGACGCCATGCGCAAAACCGTTGAGACAAGACTTACATATATGCAGGAGGACAACAACCGTAGACTTGAACAGGTGAGACACACCGTTGACGAAAAACTCCAAAAAACCCTTGACGAGAAGATGGCTCAGTCCTTCCTGACTGTCAACGAGAGTCTTGAAAAGGTGTACAAGAGCCTCGGTGAAATGCAGACCCTTGCCACAGGTGTAGGGGACTTAAAGAAGGTTCTCTCCAATGTAAAGACAAGAGGTATATTGGGCGAAATTCAACTTGGCTCAATTCTCAGGGAGATTTTGGCGCCTGAGCAGTTTGAAGAGAATACAGTAACCAAGAAAGGCAGTGCCGAGCGTGTCGAGTTTGCGGTAAAGCTTCCTGCAGAGGATGAGGGATTCATCTATCTTCCCATAGACTCAAAATTCCCCGGTGACACTTATGCACAGCTTCAGGACGCCATGGAGTCAGGCGTTAAGGAGAATGTGGATTTAGCCGCGAAAAATCTTCTTGCGACTCTGAAAAAAGAGGCAAAGGATATCCACGATAAGTATATTGACCCACCGAACACTACAGAATTCGCCGTTATGTTCCTGCCCACAGAGGGACTTTATGCAGAGGCTGTCAATCGCGGTATGGTGGAAATCTTGCAAAGGGATTATAAGGTGAATATTGCAGGACCGAGCACTATGGCAGCACTGCTTAATTCCTTGCAGATGGGATTTAAGACCTTAGCTGTGCAGAAACGCAGTGCCGAGGTTTGGAAGGTTCTCGGCTCAGTAAAAACTGAGTTTAATAATTTCAACAAGGTGCTTGAATCCACTCAACAGCGACTGAATCAGGCCAACAATGAGCTTGATAAGCTTGTGGGTGTGAGAACACGGCAGATTCTCCGTAAACTTTCCTCGGTAGAAGCAAACACACTCCCCATTGAAGACACAGACATAGAGCTTCTCCCCGAAAGTGAAAACTAAACTTAAAACACCGTCGCAGTAAGAGATTGCGACGGTGTTTTTGCTGTGCAGTATATTGTGGGAAACCTTACGGATTCTCTTTGCTTTTGGAGAAAAAGCCTTTGTAATTTGGTTTTGCGGAGCTTTTGTAGGTGATTCTCGACCAGATGAGAATAATAATCTGTCCGGGGATTCCCAAGAGGTAGATAAGCCAAATGTGAACGCCGAAAACCAGGAAACTGAGCTGAATGGAGGCCAAAACCGACCACATAAGCAGGGATATAATCAGGTAGTTCCTGTGGCGAGTGAACCAGATTGAGTTAAAAACAAGCCAAACTATCATAGTGATGGGAACAGCGTAGAGAAAGGGCAGCCACTGTGTAAGGTGCGTGTCGAAAGGGGTGAGGGCGATAACGACAAATCCCAAGGTAGCCACAAGCCACACAAGGAGAATGCTGAGTGTGGTAATAAAGGTGTGGTTGTGCTTGCGAACTGTTTCCGAAAGCTTTATTCCTGTTTCGTCAGTCTCTTTGTGAGGCTTTACAAGATAGTCAAGGGTGACACCGAACATCTCTGAAATCTGACAAAGCACAGTCACATCGGGTATGGAGTCCCCACGCTCCCATTTTGAAACTGCCTTGTCGGTATAGTTTAGCTTTTCGGCAAGCTCAAGCTGAGTCATGCCTTTTGCCTGACGAAGCTGAGTGATATTTTTAGCTATAATAGACTTTATATTATCCATCTAAGCACCTCCGAAAAAGAGAAATTCACTTTGTATTAACTGCGTGCTTTTTTCAAAAATCCGCCTGAACATTATAAATAATTTGAGTTTTGGAACAGCTGTTTTTATATGTACAGCGGTAGAAAGGCGGATGCGTATATGATATATATAAATCATAAATTTTATTACAAAGTCAGTACACAAATTATG
>JAUNJO010000034.1 GCA_030533225.1 Eubacteriales bacterium | reverse complement strand
TAAATCCATTGCGACTTTAAGTTGACTGTAGCCTTTCTTTTTTCTTATGTTGTAAAGACCAATCATTTTCATAAGTAAAGTCAATCCTTAAAATAAATTTTTCTTATTGACTTTATTGTAACAATATGTTACTATTCTTATGTAACAATATGTTACATAATCATAAACAGAAGGAGCGCTTTTTATGGATAATAAACAATGATTTCCGAAGGCTGTGTGAGCTTTTCAACAGTCAATTTTCGGTATGGTTGAGCAAATAAGATGATTTGAAAGAACTTTATATTTTACAAAAAGAGGTGTTATTTATGAAATTATTGAGAAAAGGTTTATCAATTATCTTTGTTTTGTTAATGGCAGTTACTACATTCACCGCTACCGGAACAGTTTCGGTTGAGGCAGCGGCAAAAACGCCTGTATTTACGGTGCACAGCGTGACTAATCTGTCGCATAATGACGCAAAAATCAGCGCTCGTATTACAAATCCGAACAAAACAAAAATAACCCGCGTGGGTTTTCAGCTCGGAACAGCAAGCAACAAGTTGACAACAAATAAATATGACAGCTACAATAAAGCGTCCAATTATGTTGATGCAAGCTTCTTAATGAGTAAATACAAGGTTTCGCTGAAAGCAAATACAACATATTACTACAGGTTTTACATTAATACCGGAGGCAAATATTATTACAGCGCAGTCAAAAACTTCAAAACGAAGTCGGATTTGCCAACAATCAGTTATGGTGATGTTTCGCTGTTGACATACAATGATGCAAAAATCAACGGCACATTATCAAATCCGAAAAATCTAAAAATAGGCAAAATAGGTTTCCAACTCGGAACAGCAAGCAACAAACTGAATACCAATAAGTACTATAATTTTAACAAAGCGGTCAAAAGTAAAGCTATCAGCTTTTCAATGAGTTCCTATAAGATAACCCTGAAAGAAAATACTACATACTATTACAGAATATATGTAACCTCGGGAAGCAAAACCTATTATGGGGCTGTTAAGAGCTTTAAGACACCGCAAAAATCAACAGCAATACAATTTCCGTTAAGCACGGATCAGGTCTGGTATGCTTCCACTTATGTAGGTCACGGCGGCAAAAATGCTTCTGCGTACAGCAGCGTGGATATAACACTGAAAAACGGCAAAAGCGCCAAAGGCTATGCTGTATATGCTGTTGAAGACGGGGTAGTTGTAAGTGATGATAAATATTTGGAAAGCGTTCATGAAAAACCAAACGGACAAATTATTATCAAGCATACAAAAACACTTACGACGACAAACGGAAAGAAGTACACTACATGGTATTCAATGTACGCTCATATGAGTAATATCAAGGTTGAGACAGGCACAAAAGTAAAGCGTGGACAGCAGATAGGAAAGGTTTCCGATGTAGGAAACGCCACAGGTCCGCATTTGCATTTTACTATATCAAGTGCTCTCAACGGCACATCATGGTATCAGACCACAAATAAACAAAAAGCAATTTCACCTTATTATGTTTATGGCTTTGTAAATCAAAACGGCACAAATACAAAATATTGTGTTTGTGACAGACAGGGACAGGGAGTAACAAATCAATTGATTAATTGGAAACCGAGCGGTAAATAAAACTATTCAGTGAATACTGTCGGTTTTGATTATTTATAATCGACAAAGTAAACAGTACCGCCCAATAAAATAACCGTTTCCCCGTTTACAGGGTGAATTTCTAATTCGCTTTCGGTTAATCTTCGGTACGATAAAAACCTCTTTTGCTATATTGGCAAGAGAGGTTTTTTGTGCTTGAGAAGTTTGCTGATTGGTGATATACTTAAATCATCCAATCGGCACCGCAGAAAACTCTTGAATAAAGTTTTGGCCGATGTTTTCAAAAATGTTAATTTGCGAGATTTAATTTTTACCATTGTTAAGCGTAATAATGAGGAGCTTTTTATGGAGATTAGAGCGAGAGTAATATCTCAGGAAAAAGGACTGTATAAGATTTCCTACCAGGGAGAGGAAAAGCTTGCGGAGGTTTCCGGCAAATTTCGATACGAAGCCGATACCGTGTCCGATTTTCCCGTTGTGGGGGACTATGTTATCGCCGGCTGGCCTGCCGACGGTAGCAACGCCATTATTACAGGACTGTTTCCGAGAAAGAGCGTTTTTATCAGAAAGGCCGCAGGAACAAATAATCAGGAGCAGGCGGTTGCCGCAAATATCGACACCGTGTTCCTTTGTATGTCTCTTAATAAGGACTTCAACATCCGCCGTCTTGAGAGGTATTTGGCAACGGCTTGGGACTCGGGTGCAACTCCTGTTGTTGTGCTTACCAAAGCCGATCTGTGTGAGGATGTAGAGGCAAAAATCTGTGAAGTGAACAGTGTTGCAGGGGGTGTTGATGTTATCACGGTATCCTCCGAAAACAATGATTTCGATGCAGTTAATGAATATTGTGTTTCGGGCAAAACCGTGGCTTTCCTGGGTTCCTCCGGTGTGGGAAAATCCACCTTAATCAACAAGATTGCGGGAGAGGATATTTTCGAGACCTCTCACATCAGAAATGATGACAGAGGCAGACACACCACCACTCACAGAGAACTCATTGTGCTGAAAAACGGCGCCTGCCTTATTGATACCCCGGGAATGAGAGAGCTGGGAATGTGGAATAACGAATCGGGACTGAGCGGAGCGTTTTCCGATGTGGAGGAACTTTTTGCAATGTGTCGGTTTTCGGATTGTTCACATACCTGCGAGCCGGGGTGCGCGGTTTTGAAGGCTCTGGAAGAGGGCAGTTTGTCCTATGAGCGTTGGAATTCATACCAAAAACTGACGGCGGAGAATAAATATGCAACGAGCATGGGCAATTATATGCAGGAAAAAAAGGCGAAGTTCAAAGAGATTGCAAAAATAAACAAGAAAAATAAGAACAAAAGGTGATTGCCGGGAAAGACGGCACTTGCTCAAAAACACTCGTTAGAGTGTTTACTTATCCGCGACAAGTGTGAAATCGAAGTTTGCGTATAGTAAGGTGGGGCAGTTTATGTTTGAGGAGATTATCGGGAATAGAAAGCCCATACCGGAGAGGCTCGCCGAATATGGCTTTGAAAGCGTGGGGGACTTCCAAAAATACAGCGCCGAAATCTGCGACGGAGAATTTGAGCTCACGGTTTTTATCACCCCGAAGGGGGAAATTTCGACAGAACTTGCAGAAGCAGAAACCGGGGAACAGTATGTTCTGTATAAGACCTCATCCACAGGGGCGTTTGTGGGTAAAATAAGGTCGGAAATTGAACAGGTGATATCCTCTGTTGCACAGAAGTGCTACGATGCCTCGGTGTTCAAAAGCGAACAGACAAAGAGGATAGTTGAATTTGTGAAGGCGGAGTACTCGGATGAACTTGAGTTTCTTTGGGAGAAGTCTCCCCAAAATGCAATCTGGCGCAGAAAAGACAGCGGGAAATGGTACGGCGGAGTTTTTACGGTCAAAAAAGACAGATTGGGATTTGACTCCCCGGAATATATAGAAATTATCGACCTTCGAATGAAGCCTGCCGATGCGGATAAAATCCTGTCAAGAGAGCATTATTATCCCGGTTGGCACATGAACAAAAAGAGCTGGTACACTTTGATTTTGGACGGAAGCGTTCCTGATGAGGAAATAAGGAAAAGAATCTCGGAAAGTTACGCTTTGTCAAAGGACAGGTAGTGTGTATGAGCCAATATGATTATAAAATTATTCAGGAGAATTTATGAAGATTAAACTATCTGACCATTTTACCTACGGTAAACTCCTAAGGTTTACTTTTCCCACAATAGTGATGATGATATTCACAAGCATCTACGGAATTGTGGACGGCTTCTTTGTGTCCAATTTTGCAGGTAAAGAGGAGTTTACGGCTGTGAATTTCATTATGCCTTACCTGATGATTTTAGGCACTCTGGGTTTTATGTTCGGCTCGGGAGGAAGTGCCCTCATAGGCAGAACTTTAGGTGAGGGAGACAGGGAAAAGGCAAACAGAATATTCTCACTTATTGTGTATGTTTCCTGCGCTTTGGGAGTTGTGCTGGCTGTTTTGGGTATAGCGTTTTTGAGGCCTGTTGCCATGGCTTTTGGTGCCGAGGGAAAGCTCCTGGAGGATTCTGTGCTGTACGGCACAATAATCCTGTTTTCTCTTCCTGCTTTCCTTTTACAGTTTGAATTTCAGTCATTTTTCGTAACCGCCGAGAAGCCCAAAATGGGACTTTTTATGACCGTGGTTTCGGGTGTGCTGAATATGGTGCTGGATTTACTGTTGGTGGGAATTTTCCCCCTTGGACTTGTGGGTGCGGCTGCTGCTACTGCTGTAAGTCAGGCTGTAGGCGGTGCTGTTCCTCTGTTTTACTTCGCATATCGGAAAAACAAGAGCCTTCTCAGGCTCACAAAGACAAAGTTTGACGGCAAAGCACTGCTAAAGGTTTGTACCAACGGCTCCTCGGAGCTTATGACAAATATCTCCCTGTCGGTGGTGAGTATGCTGTATAATTTACAGCTTCTCAAATACGACCCCGAAAACGGAATTGCCGCCTACGGAGTGCTTATGTATGCCGGTACGATTTTTGTCTTTGCTTTTGTGGGGTATTCTGTGGGCGTTGCCCCTGTTGTAAGCTTCCATTTCGGTGCAGGAAACAGGGATGAACTCAAAAATTTGCTCAGGAAAAGTCTTGTGATTATCAGCGGTTTTGCCCTTTCGGTGTTTCTGCTTGCAGAACTTTCGGCAAAGCCCTTTTCTCTCATCTTTGTGGGCTACGACGAAACTCTCCTAAACCTTACGGTAAGGGCGTTTATAATCTATTCTTTCTCCTATATTTTTGCCGGATTTGCCATTTTCGGCTCGGCATTTTTCACCGCCCTCAACAACGGCCGTGTTTCTGCGTCTATCTCCTTTCTGCGAACCCTTGTCTTTCAGGTTTTGGCGGTATTCCTGATCCCCCTTATATTCGGCTTAGACGGAATTTGGGCGGCAACCGCCCTGTCAGAAATTATGGCTGTAGTTACGACGGTTATCTTCCTTGTGTCATGCAGGAAGAAATACGGTTACTTCTGATTTGCAAACAGCTCTCTTTATGGGAGCTGTTTTTTATGATGGCAAATTAACCAAAGTAATCGACAAATTACAGTAAATAATTTACATGGAACTTTATGATGATTTGTTGACTTAAAGACCGCATGTATGCTATACTTATGGTGCATTGGCGTTTTCTGTAACTGGCGGATTGGTGGGTTACCACATGGGAGCAGAAAACTTGAGCGAAGCCTTGTTTTCGCTTTCAATATGTCGACCGCCTGGGCAGACTTCGCATGAGTGCAAGTCTGTCCGCTTTTTATTTTTCGGCATTGGAATTTTGGTGCCGATTTCAAATCCCACTGTTATGCTTCTTGGAATTCACCTGCCGAAGGGTAAGTGAGATTTTTAACAGGGCGTTTGGGATATACTATTATTGGAGGAAACTTTTATGAAAAAAGTTGCAATTATTATGGGCAGCGACAGTGACCTGCCTGTAGTTCAGAAAGCAGTAGATGTGCTTCGCGACTTCGGTGTTCCCTTTGAGGTGAGAGTTCTCTCGGCTCACAGAACTCCCGATGAGGCACAGCAGTTTGCAAAGAGCGCAAGAGAAAACGGCTTCGGTGTAATCATCGCCGCCGCAGGAATGGCTGCACACCTTGCAGGTGCTTTTGCCGCACACTCCACCTTGCCTGTTATCGGAATCCCCGTAAAATCTTCTACCCTCGACGGTGTTGATGCACTCCTTTCCACAATTCAGATGCCTACCGGTATGCCTGTAGCCACTGTTGCGATTAACGGAGCCGCCAACGCCGCCTTGTTGTCTGTTGAGATTCTCTCGGTTTACGAGAAGGAGCTTGAGGAGAAGCTCAGGGCTTACCGCGAAGCAGGTACAAACAAGGTTCTCGAGAAGGACAAAGAAGTGAGAGAAAAGTTCTCTTGCTAAACTGAATCGGTTTATATTTTAATTAAATAAAGAGAGGTACAAAATTATGAAAGAGCTTGTTTACACAGGAAAAACCAAAAATGTATTTGCACTTGACAACGGTAACTATGAGCTTAAGTTCAAGGATGACTGCACAGGTAAAGACGGAGTTTTCGATCCCGGTGAGAACGCAGTAGGTCTTACCATTGAGGGCGTGGGCAAAGTAAACCTTGAGATGTCAGTTTACTTCTTCGAGCTCTGTAAAAAAGCAGGCATCAAAACTCACTATGTATCCGCAGATATGGACAATGTAACCATGGAGGTTCTCCCTGCAAAGCCTTTCGGCAAGGGCCTTGAGGTTATCTGCCGTAAAAAGGCAGTAGGCTCTTTCTACCGCCGTTACAATCAGTACATCGAGGAGGGAGCAGACCTTCCCAACTATGTTGAGATGACCTTCAAGAACGATGCACTCGGCGATCCCCTTGTTACTCCCGACGGCCTTGCCGACCTGGGTGTTATGACCTTAAAGCAGTACGAAGCAGTTAAGGAAATGACACAGAAAATCACAGACATCGTAGATGACGAGATGAAAAAGCGCGGTATGGCTCTCTATGACATCAAGTTCGAGTTCGGTTATGTTGGCGACGAGGTATTCCTCATTGACGAAATCGCCTCCGGTAACATGAGAGTTTACAAAGACGGCGTGTATGTTGACCCCATGGAGCTTTCCCGTCTTTTCTTTGCATAATTTCAGCACATAATCAAAATTTCAGGTTGATTTAGGCACAGTCTTTGGTTTCGCCTAAACGAGTTTAATTAGTTTTTTCGGAGGTGTCTGATTTGGGCGGATTTTTCGGAGTAGTTTCAAATCGCGATTGTGCAGTTGATGTTTTCTTTGGTGTTGACTTCCACTCTCACCTGGGAACTGCTCGCGCAGGTATGGCGATTTATTCAGAAAAGGACGGCTTTCAGCGTCATATTCACAATATCGAAAACACACCGTTTCGTACAAAGTTTGAGGACGATGTAGATAAAATGAACGGCAGGGTTTGTATCGGCTGTATCAGTGACCGGGACCCTCAGCCTCTGCTTATCTATTCTCACAACGGAATGTACGCCATAAGCATAATCGGTGTTATCAACAATAAGGACGAGCTTGCAAAGGAGCTCCTTGAGGGCGGTAAGGTACACTTCGGTGCAATGGGCGGCGGACGCATTAACTCCACCGAGCTTGTTGCAACCCTAATTGACCAAAAGACCACCGTTGAGGAGGGCATTGCCTACGCTCAGAGCAAGATTGAGGGCTCTCTCTCGGTTATGATTATGACCGCAAATGAGGAGATTATCGTAGCCCGTGACGCAAAGGGCAGAATTCCCATAATCATCGGACAGGACGAGGACGGCTACTGCGCAAGTTTCGAGAGCTTTGCTTTCAATAAGCTTGGTTACAAGAAGGTCAAGGATTTAGGCCCCGGTGAGATTGTCCGCCTGACCAAAGACGGCTTCGAAACCCTGAAAGAACCCGGAAAAACCATGAAGATTTGCGGTTTTTTGTGGACCTACTTCGGCTATCCCAACTCAACATACGAAGGACAGAATGTAGAGATGGTCCGTAACCGCAACGGCGAGATTATGGCTCGTGACGAGCAGAAGAACGGCACCTTCCCCGATGTTGACTATGTTTGTGGTGTTCCCGATTCCGGTATCGCCCACGCAGTAGGCTACGCAAACGCCGTTACAGTACCCTACGCCCGTCCTTTCATCAAATACACTCCAACATGGTCAAGAAGCTTCATGCCCTCCAGTCAGAAAATCCGTGACCATGTGGCTAAGATGAAGCTTATCCCCGTTGAGGACCTGATCCGCGACAAAAAGCTTCTGTTTATTGACGACAGTATAGTAAGGGGCACACAGCTTCACGGAACTGTTGATTTCCTCTATTCAAACGGTGCCAAGGAGGTACACATGCGTTCCGCGTGTCCTCCAATCATGTACGGCTGTAAGTACCTTAACTTCTCCAGGAGCAGCTCTGATATGGATTTAATCTGCCGCAGAGTTATTGACGAGCTTGAGGGCGAGGAGGGTATGAACTATATGGACGAGTACCTTGACGGCACCACCGAGAGAGGTAAAAAAATGCGTCAGCACATCGCTGACCAAATGGGATTCAAGACCCTTGAATATCAGTCTTTAAGGGGACTTATTGAGGCAATCGGTCTTCCCGAAGACTGCGTTTGCACATATTGTTGGAACGGAAAGGAATAAGATATGAGTACCAATTCAAGATCAGAAAGTTACGCCAAGGCCGGTGTGGATATTACCGCCGGCTACAAATCCGTAGAGCTGATGAAGGCCCATATCGCAAGGACCAGGAACGAAGGCTGTCTTGATGATGTAGGCGGTTTCGGCGGTTGCTTCGGCCTGAATACCGAGGGCATGGAAGAGCCTGTTTTGGTAAGCGGTACCGACGGCTGCGGTACTAAGGTTAAGCTTGCTATATTAATGGATAAGCACGACACCATCGGTATTGACGCAGTTGCCATGTGCGTCAACGACATAATCTGCTGCGGTGCAAAGCCCCTTTTCTTCCTTGACTATATTGCCTGCGGCAAGAACATCCCTGAAAAAATCGCAAGTATCGTAAGCGGTGTTTGTGAGGGCTGTGTTCAGTCAGGCGCTGCACTTATCGGCGGTGAGACCGCAGAGCACCCCGGCATGATGCCCACGGAAGATTATGACCTTGCCGGCTTTGCAGTAGGCATTGTTGACAAGAAGAAGATTATCGACAACAGCAAGGTTTCAGAGGGTGATGTTATTATCGCTCTCAAGTCAAGCGGCGTTCACTCAAACGGCTTCTCCCTTGTGAGAAAAGTTTTCGATGTTGAGAATACAGACCTTAATAGGAAATATGACATCTTAGGGGACAAGACCTTGGGCGAGACCCTTCTCACACCTACAAAGATTTATGTGAAGTCCGTACTTAAGCTTATGGATGAGGTTGAGGTCAAGGCTATTTCCCACATTACAGGCGGCGGCTTCTACGAGAACATTCCCAGAAGCTTGCCCAAGGGATTCAGCGCCAAGATTAAGACCGAGGATGTGGATGTTCTTCCTATCTTCAAGCTTATTGCGCAGGTGGGCGATATTCCCCGGCGCGATATGTTCAATACCTTCAACATGGGTGTTGGCATGAGTATTGTTGTGAATAAGTCAGATGCAGAAAAGGCTCTGGAAATTCTCGGAAATGCCGGCGAGGACGCATATCTGCTCGGTGAAATCGTCAAGGGCGACGAGGGTGTTATCCTATGGTAAGGAAAGTCAGAATCGGTGTAATGGTTTCCGGCGGGGGTACCAATCTTCAGGCGTTAATTGACGCTTCCAAAAGCGGAATCATCGAAAACGGCGAAATTTCCCTTGTTCTCTCCAACAAAGCAGGGGTGTATTCCTTAGAGCGCGGCAAAAACGCAGGTATCCCCACTGCTGTAGTTGAAAAGAAGAACTGCACCGACCAAAAGGACTTTGAAGCAAAGCTTATTGCAGAGCTTGAAAGTCACAGCATTGAACTGATTGTCCTTGCAGGTTTTATGGCTATTCTCAGCAAGGATTTTACAGATAAATACGCAAAACGCATTATCAATGTCCACCCCTCGCTTATTCCGTCTTTCTGCGGTGAGGGTTTTTACGGACTGAGAGTGCATAGAGCCGCCTTGGAAAAAGGCGTAAAGGTTTCGGGTGCTACCGTGCACTTTGTGAATGAGATTCCCGACGGCGGCGAGATTATTATGCAGAAAGCAGTTGAGGTTATGGAGGGGGACACCCCCGAAACACTCTCGGCGAGAATTTTGGAGAATGCAGAGTGGAAGATTCTTCCTGCGTCTACAGAGCTTGTCTGCAAAAAGATTTTATCAGGAGAAATTTAACATAGAAAAAGGAGTACAGTAATGAACGTTTACGAAAATTTATGTCCCAAAGAGCTTCTTGAAAATAACACCTACCCCGGCAGAGGTATCATAATCGGTAAATCCGAGGACGGCAAAAAGGCGGTTACCGCTTACTTCATCATGGGCAGAAGTGAAAACAGCCGTAACAGAATTTTTGTTGAGAACGGCGAGGAGGTTATTATTCATCCCTTCGATGCTTCAAAGGTTGACGATCCCTCTCTCATTATCTACTCTCCTATCCGTGTTTTTGAAAACAACCTGATCGTCACAAACGGCGACCAGACCGATACAATTTATGAGGGCCTCGCTCAGGGTATCAGCTTCGAACAGGCTCTTACAACCCGTGAGTTTGAGCCTGACGCTCCCAACTTCACCCCCCGAATCAGCGGTATGCTTACCTTTGACGAGGGTGACTTCACCTACAAGATGAATATCTTAAAGAGCGCCGATGCAGAGGGTACCGCCTGCAACCGCTACAACTTTGCTTACAACTCACTTTCGGGTGTAGGTCACTTCATCCACACCTATGTTACCGACGGCAATCCCATCCCCACCTTTATGGGTGAGCCTGAGAGAGTTGCAATCAAAGGTGATATAGACTGGTTCACAAATGCAATTTGGAACGCACTCAACGAGCAGAATAAGATTTCTCTATATGTGCGCTTCGTTGACCTTGAGACAGGCGAGATTGATAACAGAATGGTAAATAAGCATCTTCTTTGATGTAGTAAGGAGCAGAAAAATGAAAGAATTTGAACTGAAATACGGTTGTAACCCCAACCAGAAACCCGCTAAAATTTTCATGAGGGATGAAAGCGACCTTCCTATCGAAATCCTCTGTGGTAAGCCCGGCTACATCAACTTCCTTGACGCTTTCAATTCATGGCAGCTTGTCAAAGAGATTAAGGAGGCAACAGGCATGGTTGCCGCAACCTCCTTTAAGCATGTAAGCCCCACCTCTGCCGCAGTGGGACTTCCTCTTTCCGATAAGCTCAAGAAGGCTTGCTTTGTAGACGATATTGAGGATTTGGATTCTTCACCCCTTGCCTGTGCTTATGCAAGAGCAAGAGGCACCGACAGAATGTCCTCTTTCGGCGATTGGATTGCCCTTTCCGATGTCTGCGACCTTAAGACCGCAGAGATTATCAAGCGTGAGGTTTCCGACGGAATTATCGCCCCCGGCTACGATGATGATGCACTTGCACTTCTCAAGACCAAGAGAAACGGCAACTATAACATTGTAAAGATTGATCCCGACTATGTTCCCGATCCTGTTGAAACAAAGGATGTTTTCGGTATCACCTTCCGGCAGGGCAGAAATAACTTTGAAATCAACGAGGCACTCCTTGAGAATGTTGTAACAGCTAACAAAGAGATGCCCGAGAGTGCAAAGCGCGACCTTATCATCGCCTTAATCACTCTAAAATATACTCAGTCAAACTCCGTTTGCTTCGCAACAGACGGACAGGCTATCGGCGTAGGCGCAGGCCAGCAGTCAAGAATTCACTGCACCCGTCTTGCAGGCAACAAGGCTGATATCTGGCATCTCCGCCAGCACGAGAAGGTGCTGAATCTTCCCTTTAAGGACAGCGTCGGCAGACCTGACAGGGACAATGCTATTGATGTCTATATCTCCGACCAGTCCGAGGATGTTTTAGCCGACGGCAACTGGGAAAGACTCTTCACAGAGAAACCCGAGGAGCTTACCGCACAGGAAAAGAAAGAGTATCTTGCATCAATTACAGGCGTTGCTCTTGGCTCTGACGCATTTTTCCCCTTTGGCGACAATATCGAGCGAGCAAGACGCTCGGGTGTTTCCTACATCGCTGAGCCCGGCGGTTCAATCCGCGATGACAATGTAATCGAGTGCTGCGATAAGTACGGTATCGCCATGGCATTTACTGGAATGAGATTATTCCACCACTAACAGAAACAGTTAAGGCTTGAACCTCCCCGAAAATCGGCGGAGTATTCCGCAGTTGATATGAGGACGGCGAGCCGCAAAGAAAATACTAATCCGAAAGGGAATTTCCCTTTCGGATTAAGTGATATATCAGACTATGATGTTTTGAGGTGTAACCGTGAGGATAATGGTAGTAGGTGGCGGCGGCAGAGAGCACGCCATAATCAGTAAACTGAAAGAAAGCGAAAAGGTAACTGAAATTTTCGCACTTCCCGGCAACGGTGCTATTGCGCAGGATGCCACCTGTGTGAATATCGGTGCCAAGGACATTGAGGGTATCACAAAATTTGCCCTTGAGAATAAGATTGACTTTGCTGTTGTTGCTCCCGATGACCCCCTTGTTTTGGGTGCAGTTGACAGCTTGCACAGTGTGGGAATCCCCTGCTTCGGCCCTGAGAGTAAGGCCGCAATTATCGAGGGCTCAAAGATTTTCTCCAAGGATATGATGAAGGAGTTTAACATTCCCACCGCTGAGTACGAAACCTTCAGCGACATGGACAAGGCTCTCGATTACTTAGAGACCTGCGAAATTCCCGTAGTTATCAAGGCTGACGGTCTTGCCTTGGGCAAGGGAGTTATCATTGCCGAAACAAGAGAGGCTGCAAAGAATGCTGTTGTGGAGATGATGCAGGATAAGGTTTTCGGAGATAGCGGAAGCAACATCGTTATTGAGGAGTTTTTGACAGGCCCCGAGGTTTCCGTTCTCTCCTTTACCGACGGCAATGTAGTTGTTCCCATGATTTCATCAATGGACCACAAGCGTGTGGGTGACGGTGACACAGGCCTCAACACAGGGGGTATGGGCACGGTCGCTCCCAATCCCTACTACACCGAGAAAGTTGCAAACAGGTGTATGGAGGAGATTTTCCTTCCCACAATTAAGGCTATGAACACTTTGGGACGCACCTTTAAGGGCTGTCTTTACTT
The DNA here is from genome assembly GCA_030533225.1 of Eubacteriales bacterium. Taxonomy (GTDB): domain Bacteria; phylum Bacillota; class Clostridia; order Oscillospirales; family Acutalibacteraceae; genus Ruminococcoides. Next base: position 6,678 of record JAUNJO010000034.1, on the reverse strand, counting down.
CGGCCTTATGATTACCGAAAAAGGTCCCAAGGTAATTGAGTATAACTGCCGCTTCGGTGATCCTGAAACTCAGGTTGTACTGCCTCTCTTAAAAACCGACCTTTTTGAGATTATGCAGGCGGTTGAAAACGGCACTCTTGCCGACATAAATGTTGAGTTCAAAGACGAGTGTGCCTGCTGTGTGGTTATGGCTTCAAAGGGTTATCCTCAAAAGTACGAAACAGGCTTTGAAATCACCTATGACGAGGATTTAGAAGCTAAAGTTTTCGTTGCAGGCGCAAAATCCGAGGGCGACAGGCTTTACACCGCAGGGGGAAGAGTTCTGGGTGTTGTTATGACCGCACCGACTTTAGATGAAGCAGTAAAACTTGCATATTCAGAGAGTGAAAAAGTGCACTTCGAAAACGCATACAAGAGAAATGATATCGGCAAGAGAGCACTTGCTGTTTTGGAGGATAAGTAAATGGTATACAGACTATTCGTTGAGAAAAAGGAAGGACTTACCGCTGAGGCAAAGTCACTTCTTTTAGAAATCAACAACCTATTACAGATTAAATCCCTCAAGGATTTACGGGTTATCAACCGCTATGATGTTGAGAATATCGACAAAGACCTCTTTGACTACTCAAAGACAACCGTGTTTTCCGAGCCTCAGCTTGATAACATCAGCGACACTTTGCCCGACACATCAGACTGTATCGTGTTCGCAACCGAGTATCTCCCCGGTCAGTTTGACCAGAGAGCCGACTCCGCCGCACAGTGCATTCAGCTTATCTCTCAGGGGGAGAGACCTATAGTTAAATCCGCTAAGGTTTTCTTGCTCTACGGTGATGTAACCGAGGCTGAGCTTGCCGAAATCAAAAAATTCGTAATCAACCCGGTGGAGAGCCGTGAAGCACAGCTTGAGGAGTACGATTCTCTTGCTTTTGTCTGCGATATTCCCGAGGGCGTTGAGACTCTTAACGGCTTTTGCGATTTAGACAGTGAGGGTTTGGCAGAATTTGTTAAGAAGTACGGACTTGCAATGGACGAGGACGATATCGCTTTCTGTCAGGCATATTTTAAGAGCGAGGACCGCGACCCAACAATCACCGAAATTCGAATGATTGATACATATTGGTCCGACCACTGCCGTCACACCACCTTCCTAACAAATATTGACAACGTAACCTTCTGCGATGAGCTTTTGGAGAACTCGTACAAGAGATACATGGATGCCCGTGAGAAGCTTGGACGAAGTGAAAAACCCAAGACTCTCATGGATATTGCAACCCTTGCCGCAAAGTTCTTAAAAGCAGAGGGTAAGCTTCCCAATCTTGACGAATCGGAAGAAATAAACGCTTGCACAGTAAAAATCAAGGTTGAGATTGAGGGTAAGCAGGAGGATTGGCTCTTGCTCTTCAAGAACGAAACCCACAACCACCCCACCGAGATTGAGCCTTTCGGCGGTGCGGCTACCTGTATCGGCGGTGCAATCCGCGATCCCCTCTCAGGCAGAAGCTATGTTTACGCCGCTATGCGTGTGACCGGTGCCGCTGACCCCACAGTTCCCGTTTCCGAGACTATCGAGGGTAAGCTATCACAGAGAAAAATCGTTACTACCGCCGCCGCAGGCTACAGCTCCTACGGTAACCAGATTGGCCTTGCAACCGGTATAGTTGACGAGCTGTATCACAGAGGTTATATGGCAAAGCGTATGGAGATCGGCGCCGTTATCGCAGCGGCTCCCGCCGAGAATGTTCGCCGTGAGCGTCCCGAAGCAGGGGATGTAGTTATCCTTTTGGGCGGTAAGACCGGCAGAGACGGATGCGGCGGTGCAACAGGCTCTTCAAAATCCCACACACTTTCCTCTATCGAGACCTGCTCCGCTGAGGTGCAGAAGGGTAACGCTCCCGAGGAAAGAAAACTCCAGAGACTGTTCAGAAACAAAGAAGCATCACTTCTCATCAAGAGATGCAACGACTTTGGTGCAGGCGGCGTTTCCGTTGCTATCGGCGAGCTTGCAGACGGTCTTAAGATTAACTTAAACGCAGTTCCCAAGAAGTATGAGGGACTTGACGGCACAGAGCTTGCAATCAGCGAATCTCAGGAGAGAATGGCTGTTGTTGTTGAGGCAAAGGATGTTGAGCGCTTCAAAGAGCTTGCCGAGACGGAGAACCTTGAGGCAACCTTGGTTGCTGAAGTTACCGAGAGTCCCCGACTTGTTATGACATACAACGGCGCCTCAATCGTTGACCTTTCCCGAGAGTTCTTAAACTCCAACGGCGCAGAAAAGCATATCGACATCGCACCTGCCAACCCCGAGAAGTTTGAGGTTGAGGTAGGGGGGAGCTTTGCCGACAATATGAAGGCGCTGGTTTCTGACCTTAACATTTGCTCAAAGCGTGGACTTTCCGAGAGATTCGACTCCACCATCGGCGCAGGTACAGTCCTCATGCCCTTCGGCGGTAAATATCAGCTCACTCCCATTCAGGCAATGGTCAACAAGATTTCCGTCGAGAAAAAGCACACCGACACCTGTTCCTTTATGTCCTGGGGCTACAACCCCTGTTTGGCAGAGAAAAGTCCCTACCACGGAGCATATCTTGCGGTGGTTGAGAGCCTTTCAAAGCTTGTTGCAACAGGCGGCACCTTGGACGGTGCATACCTTACTTTCCAGGAGTATTTCGAAAGTCCCCGCACAGACGCAAAGCGTTGGGGCAAGCCTCTCTCTGCACTTCTCGGTTCCTTCGATGCACAGCTTGACTATGAGATTGCTTCCATCGGCGGTAAGGACTCCATGAGTGGCAGTTTTGAGGATATCGACGTACCTCCCACACTTGTTTCCTTTGCCGTTACAACAGGCAAGGTGCAGGATGTTATCTCTCCCGAATTCAAAGAAGCAGGCAGCAAGGTAGTGCTCCTTGCCCCCGAGTACAATAAATACGGACTTCCCGATAAAGATTCTCAGAAAGCGATTTACAGCAAAGTTAACGAGCTGAACAAGGCCGGCAAAATCAAGGCGGCTTACACCCTGGGCTTCGGCGGTATTGCAGAAGCAGTTTACAAAATGGCTATCGGCAACGGCTTCGGCTTCAGGTTTGCCGACACACTCTCCATGAAGGACATTTTCAATGTAGGCTACGGCGCTTTCGTTTTAGAGGTTGCAGATGATGTAAACGCAGGTACGGTAATCGGTGAGACCACCGAGGAAAGAACAATGGTTTACAGGGATGAAACCGCCTGCATGGGCGAGCTGAGCAAACTCTACGAGAATAAGCTGGAGGATGTTTACTCCTGCAATATTGACCAGGGAAGCAGAGAAATTCCCACAATCTCCTTTGACGGCAAGAACACAAAGGCTCCTGCTATTAAGGTGGCAAGACCTAAGGTGCTTATCCCCGTATTCCCCGGTACCAACTGTGAGTACGATTCCGCTAAGGTTATGCGTGACGCAGGTGCCGAGGCTGAGATTATTGTTGTGAAAAACTTAACTCCCAAGGCTGTTTCCGAGTCTGTTGAGTACTTTGCAAATGCGCTCAAGACTGCACAGATGGTATTCCTGCCCGGCGGTTTCTCCGGCGGTGACGAGCCTGACGGTTCAGCAAAGTTCATCACTGCATTCTTCAGAAATAAGGCGGTAACAGAGGAGGTTCACGAGCTTCTCAAAAACCGCGACGGCCTGATGTGCGGTATCTGTAACGGCTTCCAGGCACTCATTAAGCTGGGACTTGTGCCCTTTGGCGAAATCGTCGACACCGATGAAAACTGCCCCACACTTACCTACAACACCATCGGCCGTCACCAGTCTAAGCTTGTGCGTGTGCGTGTTGCGTCAAACCTTTCACCTTGGCTTAAAAATTCGCCTGTGGGTGAAACTTATCTCACACCTATTTCTCACGGTGAGGGCAGATTCCTTGCAAGCGACGAGCTTATTAATAAGCTTATCGCAAACGGTCAGGTTGCTACTCAGTATGTTGACCTCGATGGCAAAGCCACCGCGGACATTGCCTTTAACCCCAACAACTCCGCTTTCGCCATTGAGGGTATCACCTCTCCCGACGGCAGAGTGTTCGGTAAAATGGGCCACTGCGAGCGTATCGGAAACGGCCTTTACAGGAATGTAGAGGGTAATTCGGATATGGGTATTTTCCGCGCCGCAGTCGAGTACTTCAAATAATCAAGTTTTCCCGAAATATTTGCCTGTTGCTTATTGACTTTTGAGCCGATAAGTAGTAGGATAGTAAAAATATTCCAAAGCCTATACTGATATAAGAAAAGAGGAGGAACAATTATGGCATACTATTTTTCTGAGCCCTCTCGCACTTTCAGCGAGTACTTGCTCGTCCCCGGATACACCTCGGAGCAGTGCATCCCCGCAAATGTAGATTTATCAACACCCCTTGTTAAGTTCAAAAAGGGTGAAGAGCCTTCCATTAAGCTGAGAATTCCTATGGTTTCTGCAATTATGCAGTCTGTTTCCAACGATACAATGGCTATTGCTCTTGCAAAAGAGGGTGGTATTTCCTTTATCTACGGCTCACAGTCCGTCGAGGATGAGGCCGCTATGGTAGCACGGGTTAAAGCATATAAAGCAGGTTTCGTAGTCAGCGACTCGAACCTGAAGCCCTCCGACACTCTTGCGGATGTTCTCGACCTTTACGAAGCAAAGGGTCACAACACAATGGCAGTTACCGAGGACGGCACATCAAACGGCAAGCTTTTAGGTATTGTTACCGGCAGAGATTACCGTGTAAGCCGTATGTCTTTTGATATTCCCGTGGCGGATTTCATGACTCCTCTTGAGAAACTTATCACGGCTCCCGAGAACACAACCTTAAAGGAAGCCAACGATATTATTTGGGAGCACAAACTCAACTCACTTCCCATTGTGGATAAGAACGGCAATCTGCTGTACTTCGTATTCCGCAAGGACTACACAGAGCACAAGACCAATCCCAACGAGATTTTGGACGCTGACAAGCGTTATCTCGTGGGTGCAGGAATCAACACTCTCGACTACGAACAGAGAGTTCCTGCTCTTGTTGAAGCAGGCGCAGATGTACTTTGTATCGACTCCTCGGAGGGTTACTCCTGCTGGCAGAAAAAGACTCTCGATTTTATCCGCGAAAAGTACGGAGACAGCGTCAAGGTGGGCGCAGGTAATGTAGTTGACCGTGACGGCTTCATGTTCCTTGCAGAAGCAGGCGCAGACTTTATCAAGGTCGGTATCGGCGGCGGCTCTATCTGTATTACCCGTGAAACAAAGGGTATCGGCAGAGGTCAGGCAACTGCTCTCATTGAGGTTGCAAAGGCAAGAGATGAGTACTTTGAAAAGACAGGTATTTATGTGCCCATCTGCTCCGACGGCGGTATCGTTCATGACTACCACATGACCTTGGCTCTCGCTATGGGCGCTGACTTCATGATGCTGGGCAGATACTTTGCCCGTTTCGATGAATCTCCCACAACCAAGCTCAACATCAACGGCACATATGTTAAGGAGTATTGGGGTGAAGGCTCCAACAGAGCAAGAAACTGGCAGAGATATGACCTGGGCGGCAAGAGTAAGCTTTCCTTCGAAGAGGGTGTTGACTCCTATGTTACCTATGCAGGTCCTCTCAAGGACAATGTGGCAAAGAGCCTCTACAAGGTTAAGTCCACAATGTGCAACTGCGGTGTAACTAACATTCCCGACCTCCAAAAGAACGCTAAACTCACAGTGGTTTCCTCCACCTCCATTGTTGAGGGCGGTTACCACGATGTTATGCTCAAGTCCACCGTTCAGAATAACAGATAATTTAAGATATAAGACGCTAAAAAATCCCGAGCAGCTTTCGTACTGTTCGGGATTCCTTGCGTTTATTGAGATTTTCAGTCACATATTCTGCGACAGATTATGAGAAGTTGTAGGTTTTTACTGTCCATTTGCCGGAGGATTTTGAATCCAAATAATATCCGATTCCGTCTGCGCCTGAAAGGGCAATATCCTCAGTCTGTTCGCTTCCGTTGTTGAAAATGATGTTCTGATAATCATTATAGCTAAAGGAAATGGAATAGATTTTTTGGTTTAGTTCGTTGGTTTTAACATAGGTCATTGTATTTCCCGACCAGGCGGACATACTTCCGGCACTTCCCCAAACATACGCCTTAACTGTGGACCAATTCTCGTTGTTGGTGAAGTAAACGGTGATTTCGCCGCCTGTATCACCGCCGGAGGCGGAGCCTCCCACAGCTTCTATAACATCATACAACTCATTGAGCATAGCCTCCAGCTCCTCGTAGGTGTTATTGTTGTCGCGTCGGGCTTTTTTCAGCGCCTGATATTGGTCAAAGGAGCTGTATTCGTAGTACTTATCCAGTTCGGTGCCGATAAGAGTAAGGATAGTTGAAGTGTTGCCTGCGCCCACTGATACAGGAGCTGTCTTTTCTTCAACAGGGAAGATGCTTATTATATTTGCAACCTTTTTCTGAATTGCCGTAGCGTCACGAACATTGAGCGCTGTGTCACCGCTTACATTTGCCTGTGTGAAAGCCTTGCCCTCAAGCTCAAGCATTTTTGCCGCGTGCTTTTGGATGAGAGTTGCGTCTTTTACGGTTACCTTCCCGTCAAGGTCTGCGTCACCGTAAAGGTAAGCCTCAGGCTCGGTGGGGATAGCGGTTTCAGTAGGTTCGGTAGCAACTGTTGTGGGGACTGTT
>JAUNJO010000033.1 GCA_030533225.1 Eubacteriales bacterium | reverse complement strand
AAAAAATCTTTATATATGGTGTTTTATGCGGTCTACACTTTTTTTACAACCCCTTGTTTTGCGTTATGCGGTATTTCGTTATACCAATTTGTTCATAACCATGCCGGTTATCATTTTGGGATAGAAATAGGTGGATTTCTGAGGCATTTTTTCACCGGCAGTTGCCACATCGCGGATTTCGGTAACCTTGGTGGAGTTGAGCACAAAGGAGCACTGGGCTTTGCCGCAGTCCACCGAGGAAATTGCTTCATCAAAGAACTTGGTGTAGGTGAGATTGATTTGAGCCGCCATATTTTCTTTGTCGATGCCGAAAATTTCTTCGAGAATAAGTGAGTGGAGCACAGTAACGTCAAGCTGTCGTGAGGCAAGGCTCAAGTCGGGGAGCAGTGTGTCCATAACGGAAATATCCCTGAGGGTAAGCTCATACCACCGGCCGTTTCCCGTGTAGAAACCGAGGGCCTTTTTGCCCTCTTTGTCCGCACGCATGAGGATTTCCTCCATGTTGTCGGTGCCTGTGTGGTCTTTCACATCAAAATATTTTTCGCATTTTGAAAGGACTGTTGCCTTATCAAAGCTCTCAAGGTCACGGACTAAGCGGTGAGTGGGGAACACAACAAGTCCGGGATGTCCCATATCGCAGAGGAAAATCATCTGGTAGTCCTGAGCGTCGCCCTCTTTTGAAATGCCCTTTTCACGGCAGTAGTTGCGGTAGTTGAGTGCAGTTTCGTAGCGGTGATGACCGTCGGCAATGTAGATTTTTCTCTCTGAAAAGTCCGAAACTAATTTTCGGAGCACTTTTTCATCGGTGACAATCCACATTCTGTGGGTGATGTTGTCTGAGTCGGTAAACTCAAGGTCAGCCTTGCCTTTTGAGTATTCGTCAATGGTTTGAAGTGAGGTGTGCTCCTCGTCCATGTAAAGACCGTAAATCTGAGAGAAATTGCAGTTTGTTGCCTTCATAAGGTTCAGACGGTCCTCTTTAGCTTTTGAAAGTGTGAATTCGTGGGGAAGTACCACGCCTTTTGAAAATTCCTCAACCTTGAGGCGACAGATGAGACCTTTAATTGAGTTTCTCTTGCCGTAGGCGGTGAACTCCTCCTCGTAGATGTAGAAAGCGGGTTTATCCTCAAGCTTTAGGATGCCCTCCTCCTCCCATTTTTTGAGAAGCTCTGCGGCATTGCCGTAGGGATTATCTCCTTTCGGAAGCTCAAGCCGGATGATGTTGTAAGGGTTTTCCTCGATAAAGCTCAGTCTTTGGGCTTCACTGATGATATCGTAAGGGGGACAGCAGAGAGACTTTATCTCGCCTGCTTTATCTGTGTCAAAACGCATACCTCTAAAGGGTGCAATCTGTGCCATAATTTACCTCCGTGTGTTTTTATGTACAGTAACAGTATAGCAGGAAGTTTTATGGATGTAAATAACTTTTGAGGGATAGGCTTGTTCTGTTGCCAAAAGTAACCAAAGGCTGCATATTGAGTAAGGAGTCAGAAAAAGTACGAAAAATTTTGAATTATCAGTACAATAAACTGATATTTGACTTAAAATATTGTTCCTGAAAAAGCGTGAGTGATTTAATCTCCTCTACTGTAAATGCTGCACCCTCCGGTGCAACTACCCACTTGTGTTCAATATCGTCATCCCGATGAATAATTGCAATGATTCTACCCGTGAACTGTGATACAGGCACATTTACTCCTAAAATATAAGCGTCCTCTTCTTCTCCGTCCGCGGCCATTGTTCCCTCAATGTAGCCATAATTTACGGGATAGTAAATATCCGGATGCTCAGGATGATAAGAGCCAAGCGGTCTGTCAACGGTTACTGTGACGATTGGACCAATCATTTTGTATTCTCCTTTGCGGTGTTGGTGGAAGCAATCAGCATAACTCGGATGCCTTTATGAACAGAATAAAGCGAAGTTTTGTTTATTTGAAACGAAGTGAAGTTCAGTGTGATTCTACTTCCTCAAACACTTCACTGCTCCTTCATGATGCGAAGCATCGCTTCACGCACCGAAGGTGCACTTCTCGTGCGTGACAGTACACATAGCTAAAAAAGCACCCTTACGGGTGCTTTTTCGTGGTGGGCCATCAGGGACTCGAACCCCGGACCAACCGGTTATGAGCCGGTTGCTCTAACCAACTGAGCTAATGGCCCAAATATTTGAGCAAGAGTAATTATATCAACTCAAAAAGTTTTTGTCAATATCAATGGGAAAATTTGCTTTACTCTTTTGTTGCAAAATGTGTTGCTTTATGGTATAATCTCTTAAATACTGAAACTTAGGAGAAATTTTGTGGTAGAATTTATTACAAATATTGATTTTGAAATACTGTATTGGATGCAGGAAAATCTGAGATGTGCGTTTCTCGACGGATTTGCCTGGGTTTTGAGTACATGCTTTGAGGCAGGGCTTCTCTGGATGGCCCTGTGTGTTGTTCTTTTTGTATTTCGCAGGACCAGACCTCTCAGCGTTGCTGTGACCATTGCCATTGCTCTCACTTTTTTAATAGGTGAGCTTGCACTGAAGAATACTATTTGCAGACCCCGTCCCTGCCATATTGACCCCTCTGTGTCTTTGGCGGTTCCAGTGCCGAATTCCTACAGCTTCCCCTCAGGTCATACAGGTTCCTCCTTTGCCGCTGCGACGGCGCTGTTTTGTTTCAGCAAAAAGTGGGGAATCCCCTGCCTTGCGGTGGCGACAATAGTAGGTTTATCAAGGATGTACCTGTTTGTACACTATCCTACTGATGTCTTGGCAGGAGTTTTGCTTGGCACTTTTGCGGCAGTTGTCACTTTTCTTGTTATGAAAAAATACGGACTTGACAAAAGACTCGAAAATCCTCTGCTTAAAAAAAGAATAATTATGAAAAAAGCGTAACTGCACAGATACATATATAGGAGGCCGTGATTTATGAATGAACTGAAATCCGTAAATCTCTTTGATTTCTCAAAGACTATTGCAAGAGAGCTTTTTGAAAGTGCAGAATATCCCTGGGAGCTTTTGCCTAAAATCTCCGAGTATATTGTGAAGCTGGGAGAAACTCTCCCCTCTGACAGGTTTGATAAGATAGGAGAGAATATTTGGGTTGCAAAGAGTGCCAAAGTTGCACCCACAGCGTCTCTCAACGGGCCCCTCATTATTGATGAGGAGGCTGAGATTCGCCACTGTGCATTCATCAGGGGCAATGCTATTGTGGGCAAATGCTCCGTGGTAGGCAACTCCACAGAGCTTAAGAACTGTATTCTCTTTGACTGCACTCAGACCCCCCACTACAATTATGTGGGTGACAGTATCTACGGCTACAAGGCTCACACCGGCGCAGGTGTAATTGCCTCCAACCTCAAGTCCGACAAGTCCTTGGTGACAGTGAATTTCAGAGGCGAAAAAGTCCCCACGGGCGTCAAGAAATTCGGCGCTATGATTGGTGACTACGGTGATATAGGCTGTAATACGGTTATGAATCCGGGCACTGTTATCGGCAGGGGCACAAGTGTATATCCCCTTTCCTTTGTGAGAGGCTATGTGGAGGAAAATTCCATCTACAAAAAGCAAGGGGAAGTTGTTGCCCGCAGATGATTTTATGCTGTTTTTGGCGATTTTCGGTAATTTTTGAATAAAAACGGCATCAAACACGAAAATTTACTTAAACTCAGTCGGGTGTTTCCTCGACTGAGTTTTTTATTTTAAGATGCGATTTGTGGGGCATAGGGGTCGAAACCACAAAATATAGTGTTTGAGAGTGTTGAAACACTAAATTTTGCGTTGTGTAAGTTTAACAAAATTTTCGATAAAAATTTTCCGATTTTCTACAAGAAAAGTTTTGCTGATTTGCTTGATTTTGCCCTATATATATATTATAATCATCAGTGCGTGACTGCAATAAATGATATGCGATGAAGCGGGAGGTTGCGGCATTTAGCCGGTTTTTCCGTGGAGTATGTCCGATTTCAAACCGGGCGAAAGTTAATTTCAAATGCACAAAACGGACAAAGGGGTTGCTATGCCCGAGCTGTGCACTTTTGCTTTTCAAGACTTCACCGGTTAACAAAAGTTAATCGGCTTTTTTAATGAAGGGTGATGAAACACCCGGCTGTGTGTAAAGAAGTCGAGGTCTTGGTAGGCAGATAGCCCGCCAACTAAAATTATTAAGGAGGCGTTTTTATGGCAGTCAAGGAAAAAATCAGAATCAGATTAAAGGGTTACGATCACCAGTTGGTTGATCAGTCAGCAGAGAGAATCGTGCAGACAGCCAAGCGTACAGGTGCCAGAGTTTCAGGTCCTGTTCCCCTTCCCACAGAGAAGCAGGTTGTTACAATTCTTCGTGCGGTTCACAAGTACAAGGATAGCCGTGAGCAGTTCGAAATGAGAACTCACAAGCGTCTTATCGACATCTTGAGACCCTCGAACAAAACTGTTGACGCTCTTACTAATCTTGAGCTCCCTGCCGGCGTTGAGATTGAGATCAAGTTCTGATAGAATTTGAGGTTCGGTTTTCAACCTACAAGCAGACAGGGTCAAGTCGGAGGCAGCTACATCACCTTCGACCAATAACCTTAAAAGGAGGAAAATAAAATGCAGAAAGCATTAATCGGCAAGAAAATCGGTATGACACAGATTTTCGACGAAAAGGGAAATGTAGTTCCCGTTACTGTTGTTGAAGCAGGCCCCTGCGTTGTTTCAATGAAGAAGACAGTAGAGACTGATGGCTATGAAGCTATCCAGTTAGGTTTCGGTGATATGAAACCTCACAAGGTTACAAAACCTATGCAGGGTCACTTTAACAAGGCAAATGTTGCTCCCAAGAAGGTACTCAAAGAGTTCCGTTTTGACGACATCAACGCTTACAATGTAGGCGACATCGTTAAGGCAGACACCTTCACCGAGGGTGAAAAGGTTGACGTTACCGGTACCAGCAAAGGTAAGGGTTACGCCGGCGTTATCAAGAGATGGAACTTCGGCCGTCTCAAGGAAACCCACGGTTCAGGTCCTGTTGCTCGTCACGGCGGTTCAATGGGTGCTTGTTCATCTCCCTCCAGAGTTTGGAAGGGCAAGAAGATGGCAGGTCACTTGGGCGCAGAGAAGGTTACTGTTAAGAACCTCACCGTAGTCAAGGTTGATGCTGAGAACAACCTCATCGCTATCAAGGGTGCCATCCCCGGCTCCAACGGCGGTTACGTTGTTATCAAAGACATCAAAGCTTAAGGGAGGAGGAATATAAATGCCTAATGTAGCAGTATTAGATATGGCAGGTAAGAAAGTCGGCACAATCGACCTTTCTGATGCAATATTCGGAATCGAGCCCAACGCAGCGGTTATGCACGATATGGTAGTTAACTACCTTGCTAACCAGAGACACGGTACTCAGTCAGCTCTCACAAGATCTGAAGTTTCCGGCGGCGGAAAGAAGCCCTGGAGACAAAAAGGTACCGGCCGTGCCCGTCAGGGTTCAACAAGAGCTCCCCAGTGGACTCACGGCGGCGTTGCATTTGCACCGAAGCCCAGAAGCTATAGCTTCACAGTTAACAAGAAGGTAAGAAGACTCGCTATGAAGTCAGCTCTTTCCTCTAAGGTTCAGGAGAACGCACTTGTCGTTCTCGATGCACTCAACATGACTGAGTACAAAACCAAGACAGTTGCTGATATGCTCAAGGCAGTCGGCGCTGACAAAAAGGCTCTCATCGTTCTTCCCGAGGTTAACAACTTCGCAATTAAGTCTGCAGGCAACATTGAGGGTGTAAAGACCGCACAGGTTAACACTATTAATGTATATGACATTCTTAATGCCGATAAGCTCGTTATCGTTAAGGACGCTGTTGCTAAGATTGAGGAGGTGTACGCATGATTTCTCATGACATCATTGTAAGACCTATCATCACTGAAAAGAGCATGCTCGGAATTGCCGAGAGAAAGTACACTTTTGAGGTAGCTAAGACCGCAGGTAAGATTGAAATTGCTCGCGCAGTTGAAGAAATCTTCAAGGTTAAGGTCGAGAAAGTTAACACTGTCAGTGTTCGCGGCAAGTATCGCAGACAGGGCAGAAGCGAAGGCTACACCAAAAGCTGGAAAAAAGCTATTGTTACTCTTACAGAGGACAGCAAAGCAATCGAATTTTTTGAAGGCATGATGTAAGCCTGTAAAATTCTATAATAAATAACAGGCAGAATGTATGGGGAATGCCATTTCCCCGCAAAGCCATCATGAGGAGAGTGAAACTAAATGGCTATTAAAGTTTACAAACCGACCTCTAATTCACGCAGAAACATGTCGGTTACTGATTACTCAGTACTTTCCAAGGTTGAGCCCGAGAAGAGCTTGCTTGCTCCTCTCAAGAAGAACTCAGGCCGTAACAGCTATGGCAGAATCACCGTTCGTCACAGAGGCGGCGGCAACCGCAGAAAGTACAGAATTATTGATTTCAAGCGTCAGAAGTTTGACGTACCCGGTAAGGTAATGACTCTTGAGTACGACCCCAACAGAAGCGCATTCATCGCACTGGTTCAGTACGAGGACGGCGAGAAGGCATACATCATCGCTCCCGAGGGTCTCAAGGTTGGCGACACAGTAGTATCCGGTGCAAATGCCGATATCAAAGTTGGTAACGCACTTCCTCTGTCCGCTATCCCCACAGGTACATTTATCCACAATGTTGAGCTTTATCCCGGCAGAGGCGCTCAGTTCGCCCGCGCAGCAGGTAACATGGCTCAGCTTATGGCTAAGGAAGACGGCATGGCTCTTCTGAGACTTCCCTCCGGTGAGCTCAGAAAAGTTCCCGCAGCTTGCATGGCTACAATCGGTCAGGTAGGTAACACAGATCACGAGAACGTTAAAATCGGTTCTGCAGGTAGAAAACGCAACATGGGTTGGAGACCTACAGTTCGTGGTTCTGTAATGAACCCCTGCGATCACCCCCACGGCGGTGGTGAAGGTAAGTCACCCGTTGGTCGTCCCGGCCCTGTTACTCCTTGGGGTAAACCTGCTCTGGGTTATAAGACCAGAAAGACACACAACGCTTCCGATAAGTACATCGTAAAGCGTAGAAACGGCAAGTAAGGCAGAGAAAGGAGCTTATAATTATGAGTAGAAGCATGAAAAAGGGTCCTTTTGTCCAGCCCGTACTGCTCAAAAGGGTTCAGGAAATGAACGCAGCAGGTGAGAAGAGAATTCTCAAGACCTGGTCCAGAAGTTCAACAATTTTCCCTGATTTTGTAGGTCACACATTTGCAGTCCATGACGGACGCAAGCACGTTCCTGTATATGTTACTGAGGACATGGTAGGTCACAAGCTCGGCGAGTTTGCTCCCACCAGAACCTTCAGAGGTCATGCAGGTTCCAAAACATCTAAATAATGCGGAAGGAGAGTACAGAAATGGAAGCAAAGGCATATTTGAATTATGTCCGTATTTCACCTCGTAAGGTTTGCATCGTTCTGGATCTTATCCGCGGTAAGGATGTAAAACTTGCTAAGGCAATTCTCGAGCACACTCCCAAGGCTGCTTGCGAGCCTCTTTTGAAGCTCTTAAAGTCCGCTGTGGCAAATGCTGAGAATAATCATGATATGGACGTTACCAAGCTCTACGTTGCAGCTTGCAGCGTAAGCCAGGGTCCCACTCTCAAGAGAATCCGTCCCCGTGCTCAGGGCAGAGCCTTCAGAATCAACAAGAAGACTTCCCACATCACACTGGTTCTCAAAGAGAGAGAAAACTAAGAAGGAGGTAAATAGTCATGGGTCAGAAAGTTAATCCACACGGTTTGCGTGTAGGCGTTATTAAGGACTGGGATTCACGCTGGTTCGCTAATAAAAAGGACTTCGGTGACACACTTGTTGAGGACTATAACCTCCGCAAGACACTGAAAAAACAGCTTTACGGCGCAGGCGTTCCCAAGATTGAGATCGAACGCGACGGAAAGAAAGTCAGAATCAACATTCATTGTGCAAAGCCCGGTATGATTATCGGTAAGGGCGGCGCAGAAATCGAGAAGCTTCGTCTTCAGTGCGAGAAGATGCTCGGCGGCAAGCCTGTAGCAATCAACATCATCGAGGTTAAGATTCCCGATGTTAACGCACAGCTGGTTGCAGAGAGCATTGCTACTCAGCTCGAGAAGAGAATTTCTTATCGCCGTGCTATGAAGAACGCAATCGGCAGAGCAATGAGAATCGGCGCAAGAGGTATTAAGACTCAGTGTTCCGGTCGTCTCGGCGGTGCTGAAATCGCTCGTTCCGAGCAGTATCATGAGGGTACAATTCCTCTTCAGACACTTCGTGCAGATATCGACTACGGTTTTGCAGAGGCTAACACCACATACGGCAAGATTGGCGTAAAGGTATGGCTTTACAAGGGCGAGGTTCTCAATGTCAATGCAGGCAGAGAACAGGGCCGCCCCAGAAGAAACCGCAGGGAAGGAGGCAATAAATAATGCTGATGCCCAAAAGAGTTAAGTACAGAAGAGTACACAGAGGTCGTATGACCGGTAAGGCTTACCGCGGCAACAAGGTTACTTACGGTGAGTATGGTCTTCAGGCATTAGAGCCCACCTGGATCACCTCAAATCAGATCGAGGCAGCTCGTATTGCCATCAACCGTTACTGCAAGAGATTCGGTAAGGTTTGGATTAAGATTTTCCCCGACAAGCCTGTTACAGCAAAGCCCGCTGAAACACGAATGGGTTCCGGTAAAGGTTCACCTGAGTACTGGGTAGCTGTTGTTAAGCCCGGCAGAATTATGTTCGAGCTTGCAGGTGTTGATGAGAAGACAGCTCGCGAGGCTATGCGTCTTGCAGCCAACAAGCTTCCCATCAAGTGTAAATTCGTTAAAAAAGCAGATCAGGAGGTTAGTGAGTAATGAAAGCATCAGAACTTAAGAAAATGAATGCTACAGAGCTTCAGAAGAAGCTTGCAGATCTCAAAGAAGAGCTCTTTAACCTCAGATTCCAGCTTGCTATCAATCAACTCGAAAACCCTATGCGTATCAGCGCAGTGAAGAAGGACATCGCAAGAGTATCCACTGTTCTTCGTCAGTTCGAGCTTGAGAACGAGAAAGCTTAAGGGAGGACGAAACAATGAGCGATAGAAATATGAGAAAAACCTTAATCGGTAAGGTTGTCAGCAACAAGATGGACAAGACAGTTGTTATCGCAGTTGAGGACAGCGTTAAGCATAAGCTTTACAGCAAGGTTATTAAGCGTACCTACAAGCTCAAGGCTCACGACGAGCAGAATGTTTGCGGTGTAGGTGACAGAGTAAAGGTTATGGAGACTCGCCCCCTTTCCAAGGATAAGAGATGGAGAGTCGTTGAGATCGTTGAGAAAGCTAAGTAAGGAGGGAACACGATGATTCAGCAGCAGACCTATTTGAAGGTTGCCGATAACACAGGTGCTAAGGAAATCATGTGTATCCGTGTTCTCGGCGGTACTCGCAGAAAGTACGCAAACATTGGCGACGTTATCGTTGCTTCAGTTAAGAAGGCTGCTCCCGGCGGCGTAGTAAAGAAGGGCGATGTTGTTCGCGCTGTAGTAGTACGCTCCGCTAAGGGTGTTCGCAGAGACGACGGCACATATATCCGTTTCGATGAGAACGCAGCAGTTATTATCAAGGAAGATAAGAACCCCAAGGGCACTCGTATCTTCGGACCGGTAGCTCGTGAGCTTCGTGACAAGGACTATCTCAAGATCCTGTCTCTCGCTCCCGAAGTACTTTAATGGAGGTGTCAACTTATGAATAATGTTCATGTAAAAACCGGTGACACCGTAGTAGTTATCAGCGGTAAGGATAAGGGCAAGAAGGGTAAAGTTCTTGCTGTCAGCCCCAAAGAGGGTAAGATCATCGTTGAGAAAGTTAACATGGTATCCAAGCATGTTAAACCCAGAAAGATGGGTGAGCAGGGCGGTATCGTAAAGGCTGAGAGCGCATTCTACGCTTGCAAAGCTCAGGTTTACTGCTCACACTGCAAGAAGGCTACCAGAGTTGCTCACAAGGTTGCAGACAACGGCACCAAGACCCGCGTTTGCGCTAAGTGCGGCGAGAAACTTTAATAAGGAGGACGAAAAGAAATGGCAAGACTTAAAGAATTTTACAAAAATGAAGTTGCACCTGCTCTCCAGAAGAAGTTCTCCTACAAGAGCGTGATGGAGATTCCCAAGCTCGATAAGATTATCGTAAACATCTCTTCAGGTGAAGCTAAGGATAACTCCAAGATGATGGACGCTATCTGCACTGACCTCGGTACAATCACCGGTCAGAAGCCCATGATCTGCTACGCTAAGAAGTCAGTTGCAAACTTTAAGCTCCGTGAGGGCATGCCCATCGGCGCTAAGGTTACTCTCAGAGGCGAGAGAATGTATGAGTTCCTGGACAGATTCTTCAATGTAGCTCTTCCCAGAGTTCGTGACTTCAGAGGAATCAACCCCAACTCTTTCGACGGCCGCGGAAACTACAGCTGCGGTGTTAAAGAGCAGCTCATCTTCCCTGAGATTGACTATGATAAGATCGACAAAATCCGCGGTATGGACATCTGCTTTGTAACTACCGCAAAGACAGACGAAGAGGCTCGTGAGTTACTCACACTTATGGGCGCTCCGTTCGCAAAGTAAGGAGGGAATAACTGTGGCTAAGACTTCAATGAAAATCAAACAGGCAAGACCTCAGAAATTCTCAACAAGAGAATACAACAGGTGTAAGATCTGTGGTAGACCACATGCCTACCTCCGTAAATTCGGTATCTGCCGTATTTGCTTCCGTGAGCTCGCATACAAGGGCGAGATTCCCGGAGTAAAGAAAGCAAGCTGGTAATTCATCAAAGGAGGAAATTAAGAATGCAGATTACTGATCCTATTGCTGATCTTCTTACCAGAATTCGTAACGCAAGCTCAGCAAAACACGACACAGTTGATATCCCTGCATCAAATATGAAGAAGGCAATTTGCCAGATTCTCCTTGATGAAGGCTATATCAAGAGCTACACTGTAGCAGAAGACGGTAAGCAGGGTGTTATCACCGTAGTTCTCAAGTATGTAGAGGGCAAAGTTCCCGCTATCACAGGACTTCGCCGTGTATCCAAGCCCGGTTTACGTATTTATTCAGATGTTGAGAATATGCCCAGAGTTATGAAGGGCCTCGGCGTTGCTATTATTTCTACTTCTAAGGGTGTTATGACTGACCGTCAGGCACGCAAGGAGAATGTAGGCGGCGAAGTTCTCGCATTTATTTGGTAAGGAGGTGCAGAGATGTCTCGAATTGGAAGAAAACCTATAAATATTCCCGCCGGTGTAGAAGCTAAGTTCGAAAACGGTGTTATTACTGTTAAGGGTCCCAAGGGTACACTTACACAGAAAGTTCATCCTAACATGGATGTTACTATCGATGGTGCGGTGATTACTGTTGCACGCCCCAACGATGAGAAAGAGAACCGTTCTTTGCACGGCTTAACCAGAACACTCATCAGCAACATGGTTGTTGGTGTTTCCGAGGGCTTCAAGAAGGAGCTTGAGGTTAACGGTGTCGGTTACCGTGTACAGAAGCAGGGTAAGGATCTTGTTATGAACCTTGGTTACTCTCATCAGGTAATCATGTCCGACAACGAGGACATTACCATTGAGGTACCCGGTCCCAACAAAATCATCATTAACGGCACAGATAAGCAAAAGGTTGGTCAGTTTGCTGCCGAGGTTCGCTCTAAGCGTCCCCCCGAGCCTTACAAGGGCAAGGGTATCAAGTACGTTGACGAGTATATCCGCCGCAAGGAAGGCAAAGCCGGTAAGAAGTAATTTAAGGAGTGAATTGAAATGGTTAAAAGACCTGATACAAAAAAAGCCCGCGTTCAGCGTCACAAGAGAGTTCGTGGCAAAGTTAGCGGTACAGCTGCATGTCCCCGTCTTTGCGTTTATCGCTCCACAAACAACATCTACGCTCAGATTATCGACGACGTAAATGGTGTTACACTGGTTTCTGCTTCATCTCTTGACAAGAGCATCGAAGGTAATGGCGGTAACAAAGAAGCTGCAAGAGCAGTAGGTAAGCTCGTTGCAGAGCGTGCAAAAGAGAAGAACATCACCGATGTTGTTTTCGACAGAGGCGGTAATATCTACCACGGCCGTGTTAAAGAATTGGCCGAAGGCGCTCGTGAGTGCGGCCTCAATTTCTAAGGAAGGGGAGGAAATACTTTGGCTAATATTATTGATGCATCCACAATGGATCTTAAAGAGCGCGTTGTCGCTATCAACCGTGTATCAAAAACCGTAAAGGGCGGTCGTATCTACAAGTTTGCAGCACTCGTTGTTGTAGGCGACGGAGAAGGCACCATCGGTTTCGGTATCGGCAAAGCAGGCGAAGTTCCCGATGCTATCCGCAAGGGAATCGAGGACGCTAAGAAAAATCTCGTTAAAATTTCTCTTCGTGGTACAACTATTCCCCACGAAATCATCGGTGAGTACGGTGCAGGCCGCGTGCTTCTGAAGCCCGCTGCTCCCGGTACCGGTGTTATTGCAGGCGGCCCTGTTCGTGCAGTTGTTGAGACTGCAGGTATTAAGGACATCAGAACAAAGGCTCTTCGTTCTAACAACCCCTGCAATGTTGTTCGTGCTACTTTCCAGGGACTTATGGCTCTTCGTACAGCAGAGGAAGTTGCTGCTGTTCGCGGCAAGTCCGTTAAGGAAATTCTGTAAGGGAGGGTATGCAAGATGAAAATTACTTTAGTTAAGAGCCTTATCGGCTGTAAGAAAGATCAGATTGCAACTGCCCAGGCTCTCGGCCTCCGTAAAATCGGCGACGTAACAGAGCAGCCCGACAACCCTGCAACTCAGGGCAAGGTAGCAAAGATCATCCACCTCATTGAGGTTGAAGCTTAATTAGGAGGTGCGAGAAATGAAATTACATGAATTATCTCCTGTCGAGGGCTCCAAAAAGGCAGCCAAGAGAATCGGCAGAGGTCACGGTTCAGGCCAGGGTAAAACTGCCGGTAAAGGTCATAAGGGCCAGAAGGCAAGAGCAGGCCGTGGTATGAGAATCGGCTTCGAAGGCGGCCAGATGCCCCTTCAGAGACGTCTCCCTAAGCGTGGCTTTAACAATATCTTCGCTAAGAACATCGTTTCTGTAAACGTTGGAACACTCGACAAGTTCGAGGATGGCGCAGTTGTTGATATCAAGGCTCTTGTTGAGGCAGGTATCGTTAAGAATTCTTTCGATGGTGTTAAGGTTCTTGGCAACGGTAACATCACAAAGAAACTCACTGTTCAGGTTTCTGCTTTTTCCGAGTCTGCTAAGGCAAAAATTGAGGCTGCAGGCGGAAAGGCAGAGGTGATCTAATTGTTTAAGACAATCAGAAACGCTCTCTCTATTCCCGACATCAGAAAGAAGCTTTTATTTACACTTCTTGTTGTTGTCATCTATAGAATCGGTAGCGTTATCCCTGTACCTTTTGTAGATTTGGCAGCACTTCAGACTGCAATGGGCGGCATTGACGGAAATTCCATGTTTGCGTATCTCAATACAATGACAGGCGGCGCTTTCTCAAATGCAACCATTTTTGCAATGGGTATCACACCCTACATCAACAGTTCAATTATCATGCAGCTTCTCTGCGTTGCTATTCCTGCCCTTGAGAGACTCTCAAAAGAGGGTGAGGACGGCAGAAAGAAGATTGCAACCATCACCCGTTATGTAACAGTTGGCCTTGGCCTCTTGCAGGGCTTTGCCTTCTTCATGTACCTCAAAGGTTCAAACCTTCTTGAGTATTCCGAAGGCTTTGCAGTATGGTTTGCAGGTGCGGTAATCGTACTTTCTTTCACCGCAGGTACTGCACTTATGATGTGGCTTGGTGAGCAGATTAACGACCGCGGTATCGGCAACGGTATCTCAATCCTTCTGTTCGCAGGTATCGTAGCCCGTCTGCCCCTTACCGTTGTTAAGATCATTGATTACTTCAAGATCGCTTCCTCCGGTTTGCTTTCAGGCTTCGCTGCTTACAAGTACTACATTTTTGTTCCCATCTTTATTCTTCTCTTCCTTGTTGTTATTTGGGTTATCACCTTTATGCAGGACGCAGAGAGAAGACTTCCCGTACAGTATGCAAAGAGAGTTGTCGGCAGAAAGATGTACGGCGGCCAGTCCAGTCACCTTCCCATCAAGGTTGCACTGGGCGGCGTTATGCCTGTTATCTTCGCTTCCTCCATTCTCTCAATCCCCAGCACAATTCAGATGTTTGTTAAGCCCGAGGAAGGTACCTTCTTCTACAAGGTGTTTGCAGCACTGAATCCCGGAAGCTCAAGTCCCTGGCTGTACCTCGTACTTTACTTCCTCCTCATTCTTGCTTTTGCATACTTCTACACTGCTATTCAGTACAATCCTGTTGAGATGGCTAACAATCTCAAGCAGAACAACGGTACCATTCCCGGCTTCCGCCCCGGTACCCCCACTGCCGATTTTATTCGCAAGGTTCTTTCCAGAATCACTCTTATCGGCGCATTCTTCCTGGCATTCATCGCTATTGTTCCCACTATCTACACAACACTTACAGGTCTTAGCGCTCTTTCAATGGGCGGTACTTCCGTAATCATCGTTGTCGGTGTAGCTCTTGAGACAGTTAAGCAGCTTGAATCTCAGATGATGATGCGTCACTACAAGGGCTTCCTGGACTAATCAATAAGCGATAAAGGAGAAGGATTTATGAATATTATTCTCTTGGGTGCTCCCGGTGCCGGCAAAGGCACACAGGCTGCAGTTATCTGCGAGCACCTCAACATCCCCACTATCTCTACTGGTAATATTATCAGAGAGGCGCTGAGAACCGGCACCGAAATGGGTCTCAAGGCTAAGTCCTATATGGATGAAGGCAAGCTTGTGCCCGATGAGGTTGTTATTGGTATCATTGAGGAGAGACTTCAGAATGACGACTGCAAAAACGGCTTCATTCTCGACGGTTTCCCCAGAACCATTCCTCAGGCCGAGGCTCTGGATAAAATGGGCGTTGTAATCGACAAGGTAATCGATATCGAAGTACCCGACGAGGTCATCGTAACCAGACTTTCCGGACGCCGTGTCTGTGAGAAGTGCGGCAGACCCTATCACATTGTGGACTTAAAGCCCCGTGTTGAAGGTGTTTGTGACGACTGCACAGGCGCCCTTATTCAGCGCAAGGACGACCATATTGATACTGTCAAGGCCCGTCTTGAAATCTACCATGCAGAAACCGAGCCCCTGAAGGATTACTACGGCGCTCAGGGTAAGCTTACAATCGTTGAAGGTCAGGACAAGGTTGAGGATACAACCGCCCTTACTATCAAGGCATTAGAGGCTTAAGAATGGTTATTATCAAGACTCCTCGTGAGCTTAACTGTATGCAGCGTGCGTGCAGACTTTCGGCCAATGCATTGAAACTGGCAGGAAGCGCAGTTGAGCCAGGCGTATCGACTCTTGAAATTGATAATCTTATAGCAAAGTATCTTGAGAAAGAAGGCGCCAAAGCCTCCTTTCTCGGATACGGCGATTATCCCAAGAGCTCATGCATTTCAGTAAATAATGTGGTTATCCATGGCATACCGAACAAGAACTGTATTCTCAAGGCAGGCGACATCGTCTCCATTGATGTGGGCGCTTTCTTTGAGGGTTATCATGGCGATAACGCTTACACCTTCCCCTGCGGAGATATTTCCAAAGAGGCGCAACAGCTGCTTAAGGCTACCGAAGAATCTCTCTATGAGGGAATTAAGGCTGCCCGTGCAGGCAACAGAATAGGCGATATCGGTCATGCAGTTCAGAGCTATGTCGAAGCTCGCAGTTACTCGGTGGTACGAGATTTTGTCGGCCACGGCGTAGGTGCGAAGTTACACGAAGAACCAAGCGTACCAAACTATGGCACTCCCGGACGCGGGGTGCGGTTAATTCCCGGTATGACTATTGCCATTGAACCTATGATTAATATGGGTGACTACAAGGTTAAGGTTTTGGGTGACGAGTGGACTACCGTCACCGTAGACGGAAGCCTTAGCGCCCATTTTGAGCACACAGTGTGTATCACCGCCGACGGTCCCAAGATTATGACAATCCCGGACGATGAGGTGAAGTCATGATACTCACCGAAGGCTCTGTAGTCAGGGCAAAGGCTGGCCGTGACAAGGATAAATTCTTTGTTGTGGTTAAACTTGACAAGGGTTATGCCTACATCTGCGACGGAAAACGCCGCAGGCTGGAAAACCCAAAGAAGAAGAATGTTATTCATCTTCATGCGACAAATACCGTCGCAGATTCAATGGATACTAACCGTAAAATCAAAAAGTTCCTCAGTGACTACACTTCGGAAAACACATTGGAGGTTATTTAATGTCAAAGCAGGATGTTATCGAAATAGAAGGTACCGTGACAGACGCTCTTCCCAACGCACAATTTATGGTAGAGCTTCAAAACGGCCATAAGATTTTGGCTGTAATTTCCGGCAAGCTTCGGATGAACTTCATCCGTATCTTACCCGGTGACAAGGTTACTGTGGAGATGTCTCCCTATGACCTGACAAGAGGCAGAATTACCTGGCGTTCCAAGTAATTCAAATAAACTTTAGAAATCTAAGAAAGGAATGATTATTAATGAAAGTCAGACCTTCAGTAAAGAAAATTTGCGAAAAGTGCAAGGTTATCAAGAGAAAGGGCCGTATCATGGTTATCTGCGAGAATCCTAAGCACAAGCAGAGACAGGGCTAATCGGTCAACCTACCGACAGCTTCTTTACAGCGCAGGGATTTGCCTTGCAACACATTCAAAAATTAACTTAAATTTTATATGGAGGTGCAACCAATATGGCTCGTATAGCAGGTGTAGACCTTCCCAGAGATAAGAGAATCGAAATCGGTCTTACTTATATCTACGGAATCGGCAGAAAAACTGCAAGCGACATCATTGCTGCAACAGGTGTAGATCCTGACATCCGCGTCAGAGATCTTTCAGAGGATGACGTATCAAAACTCAGAGATTACATTGATGCAAACTATCGCGTAGAGGGTGACCTTCGCCGTGACGTTGCATTTGATATTAAGAGACTTATCGAAATCGGCTGCTACCGTGGTGTTCGCCACAGAAAAGGTCTTCCCGTTAGAGGTCAGCGTTCCAAGACAAACGCTCGTACTCGTAAGGGTCCCAGAAAGACCATGGCTAACAAGAAGAAGTAAGGAGGTAACACTAAATGGCAGTAAAACAAGCTAAGAAGACTGTTCGCCGCCGCCGCGAGAAGAAGAACATCGAGCGTGGCGCCGCACACATCCAGTCTACCTTTAACAATACTATTGTTACTATTTCCGACGTACAGGGTAACGCAGTTTCTTGGGCATCCGCCGGTGAGCTCGGCTTCCGCGGTTCCAGAAAGTCCACTCCTTTCGCAGCTCAGTCAGCAGCAGAGACAGCAGCTAAGGCAGCTATGGAGCATGGCATGAAGTCCGTTGACGTTTATGTTAAGGGACCCGGCCAGGGCAGAGAGGCAGCTATCCGTGCATTACAGACAGCAGGTCTTGAGGTTACTATGATTAAGGATGTAACCCCCATTCCTCACAACGGATGCCGTCCTCCCAAGAGAAGACGCGTATAAAAGGAGGTAACAAGATATGGCAAGATATACAGACGCTGTATGCAGACAGTGCCGCAGAGAGGGCAAGAAGCTTTTCCTTAAGGGTGATCGTTGCTACTCCGGCAAGTGTGCAATTACACGCAGACAGTACGCTCCCGGCCAGCACGGTCAGGGCCGTAAGAAGGTTTCTGAGTACGGAATCCAGCTCAGAGCTAAGCAGATGACAAGACGCTACTACGGTGTTCTTGAGAGTCAGTTCAGAAAGTACTATGAAATGGCTGAGAAAAGAGAGGGTAAGACCGGTGAGGCACTCCTCGCAATTCTCGAGAGCCGTCTTGACAATACAGTTTACAGACTGGGTTGGGCAAGCTCTCACGCAGAAGCAAGACAGCTTGTAAACCACGGTCACTTCACCGTAAACGGCAAGAAGGTAGACATTCCTTCTTACCTGACAAAACCCGGCGATGTAATCGCTATCGCTGAGGGCAGCCGTTCAAACGGCAAGTTCAAGGTTGTAATCGAGGCATGTGCTTCACGCCCTGTTCCCAAGTATCTCGAGGCTAAGCCCGAGGCTTTCGAGGGTAAGGTTGTAGCTATTGCACAGCGTGATGAGATCGACCTGGATGTTGACGAGACCCTCATCGTTGAGTTGTACTCCAAGTAATCCCGCGTAACTTACAAGTAGGTTTACGAACATCTCAGCAGGTTGCTGAACAATGTTAAGGAGGATTCGCATGATAGAAATTGAAAAGCCCAGAATCAATGTTGAAGAAATTACTTCAGACGGAACTTACGGTCGCTTTGTTGTTGAGCCTTTGGAAAGAGGCTTCGGCAACACCTTGGGTAACAGTTTAAGACGCGTTCTTCTCTCTTCCTTAGAGGGCTGTGCTGTTACTTCCATCAAGATCGACGGTGTTCTCCATGAGTTTTCTACAATCCCCGGAGTTAAAGAGGACGTTACGGAAATCGTGCTCAACATGAAGAGTCTCGTTGCGAAGCTACACAGCAACGGCCCCAAGGTTGCAAGCATTTCTGCCGAAGGCCCCTGCGTTATCACAGCCGATATGATCAAGGCTGACAGCGAGGTTGAAATCCTTACTCCCGATCTTCACATTGCTACACTGGGTGAAGACGCAAAACTCAACATGGAAATTACACTGGATAAGGGCAGAGGTTATGTTCCTGCAGAGAAGAACAAGGCTCTCAGCGGCAACAATATCATCGGTGTCCTTCCGGTTGACTCCATCTATACACCTGTACTCAAGGTCAACTACACAGTTGACAACACCCGTGTCGGTCAGATTACCGACTACGATAAACTGACACTTGATGTATGGACAAACGGCGTTATTAACGCACAAGAGGCTGTTTCTCTTGCAGCTAAGGTTCTTTGCGAGCACCTTAACCTCTTTGTTGACCTCTCCGACAGAGGCAGCCAGGAGATTATGGTTGTTAAGGAAGACAGCAGCAAGGAGAAGGTTCTCGAGATGACTATTGAGGAACTTGACCTTTCAGTTCGTTCCTTCAACTGCTTAAAGCGTGCAGGTATCAACACTGTTGAGGACCTCATCGACAAGTCAGAGGAAGAAATCATGAAGGTTAGAAACCTCGGCAGAAAGTCTTTAGAGGAAGTATTGCAGAAGCTTTCAAGCCTCGGATTCAGTCTTCACAGCGAGGACGAATAATCCCTTTTTAATTTTTACAAAGGAGTGAATTTACATGCCCGGTACAAGAAAACTCGGAAGAGCAACTGCTCACAGAACAGCAATGCTCAGAGCAATGGTTACCTTCCTTTTCGAAAACGGCAAGATAGAGACAACTGTCACTCGTGCTAAGGAGGTTTCCTCCATGGCAGAGAAGATGATCACCATTGCTAAGGAAGATTCTCTTCACAACAAGCGTATGGTTATGTCTTTCGTAACAAAAGAGGACGTTTCCAACAAGCTGTTCACAGAGATTGCTCCCAAGTACAAGGACAGAAACGGCGGATACACCCGTATCACCAAGATTGGTCCTCGTCGTGGTGATGCAGCAGAGATGGCAATCATCGAGCTTATCTAACGAACCGAAAGGGACAGCGGGGATTTCCTCACTGTCCCTTGTTGTGTTTGCAAAGTATCTGTGATACACTATGCTTGGTGACGGTTTCAGAAAGCAGGAATTATTTGCTTGTTTTGAGCAAAGAACCAAGGAAAGAATAATACATTACCGTATTCCTTTTATCATATCAATGGGATATTCCAAGGAACAAAAATATCCGCCCGTGGCGCAGTTGGATAACGCAGCAGATTCCGATTCTGAAGATCGGGGGTTCGAATCCCTTCGGGCGGGCCAAAAAAGAAGTAACTTTTGTCTACCAAAAGTTACTTCTTTTTTTATCCAAGCC
>JAUNJO010000032.1 GCA_030533225.1 Eubacteriales bacterium | reverse complement strand
TTCGGAAATGAATACAAATACTTTGATGGAGGCTTTTTATGAAAGCAAAAAGAATTTTGAGTGTTGTTCTTACGCTTACCTTGGTGCTTTCTTGCTGTGTTGCGGGCTTTACTTTTGCACCCTCTGCATCCGCCGCAAGTGAGTACAACGAGTATGAAAAGATGCTCGAATCAATTAAGCCTGAGAATAACTACGGTCTTACCGATACCGTAAACGAAGGTAAGATTATTCAGGGATGGAACTGGTCATACCGGAACATTACTGACAATCTTAAGACCATTGCCGAGCAGGGCTTTACCACCATTCAGGTTTCACCTCCTAACGAGATTAAGATGCCCACTAAGGGTGTTAAGGTTTGCGAGCCCGCAGTAAACGGCGTTGCTCCCAACGGCTGGTGGATGTTCTATCAGCCTGCAGGCTTCCAGCTTAACGAAAGCGAAGATAACGCTCTCGGAACAAAGGCAGAATTTGTCAAGATGTGCGAGGAAGCAAACAAGTTAGGCGTTAAGATTATTGTTGACGCAGTTATAAACCACATGGGTACCGACGACGACCACACCGGTCTTTACACCAATACTTCGGAAGACCCCATGGATCATGTCAACCCCAGAGCATGGGAGTTCGAAAAGGAGATTATCGAGGCAAAGGCTTTCCACTCACCTTGGGTTGATATGACCTATAAAGAGAACTACTGGGACGGCTACAATGATAAGGATATCGAAGAGGACCTTACACAGCACTGTACCTCAGGCCTTCCTGACCTTGATACAAGCACAAAGGTAGTTCAGGACGCTATCTACGATTACCTCGAGGAGCTTATTTTGGCAGGTGCTGACGGCTTCCGTTTTGACGCTGCAAAGCATATCGAAACCAAGTACGATACATACTTTGCATCCGATTTCTGGGATAATACATTAATCAAGCTCCGTGAAAATTATCCCGATGAAGAGATTTACACATACGGCGAAATCCTCAACAAGTGCGGCGACGGCAGACCTTTCTCCGAGTACACTTGGATGATGGATGTTACCGACAGTGCATCTTACTGGGGCATCAAAGACGCTGTTCAAAAGAACGGCAACGGAGGTAACTCAATTCCTTACTATCCCAGCACAAACTTCACTAAGGAAAATGTAATTCAGTGGAACGAGTCCCACGATACCTACATCGACGGAGGTACATCTTCTCTCACAATCCAGCAGAGAAACAAGATTTGGGCTCTCACAGCAGCCCGTCAGACTATTACAGGCGTATATTTTGCCCGTCCCGATGACCGCACAGGTGCAAACCGCGCAGCTATCGAGAATATCTGCTCCGGAATCTACCTTGGTGATCTCAACCTCACCTCCTGGACCCGTCCCGAGGTTAAGGCTGTCAACCAGTTTGACAACTACTTCGGTGACGCAGCCGAGTACAACTCCGTGCAGAACAAGGTTACCGTTATCGAGCGTGGCGGTAAGGGTGCTACTCTTGTAAACCTTAACGGTACAACAGCAACCGTTGACCTCAAGGCTAACACTCTTGCAGACGGTACCTATATTGAGTCTATTACCGGCAACAAGTTCACAGTTTCAGGCGGCAGAATCAAGGGTTCCATCGGTTCTACCGGTATTGCATGTATTTATTATGCAGATGATTCTCAACCTGATGTCCCTGATGTTCCCGGTACTGACGATATTTGGTCAATTGATGTTTCGAACGGCCAGTATCCCACAATGGACGGCTACAACACAATTGTTTACTCTGCTAAGTCCAATTGGAACGAAGCTTACATCTATGCTTGGAGTGGCGACGGCAATACCGCTAATATAATGGAGCTTTGGCCCGGCAGACAGATGAAGTTTGCTCTCGTAAATGATTACGGCGAGAATCAGTTTGTAGGCTATATCCCTGCCGAGTATGACCACTACATCATTAACGCAGGTCAGGGCGGCGAGCAGACCGTTGACCTTGATGTATCAACCAGCATGGGTATGTACATGAGTACTAAGAACACAGAGGGCAAATGGACAATCGGTACATGGGATCCTCCCTTCTATGATGTTACTCCTGTTACAACAGCTCCTGTTGTTACCGACCCTGTTGGTACCGACCCCATTGTTTCAAATCCTGTTGTTTCCGATCCCATCGTAACAGACCCCATTGGCACAGATCCTATTGGCACAGACAATCTATTGGGTGATGTAAACGGCGACGCAAAGGTAAATGTTAAGGATGCAACCCTTATTCAGAAGGCTGTTGCCAACTTTGATGTTCCTGAGTTTGTGGAGGATTTAGCTGATGCAAACGGTGACACCAACATTGATGTTAAGGATGCTACCGCAATTCAGAAGTGGGTTGCAGGTCTTATTACCGATAGTCCCATCGGCAAACCTGTTGCATAAATAGTAACAGAATTCTGCTAAAATATTATCCCTGCCCGGTGTAAGCCCGGCAGGGATTTTCTCTCTGTATAAATAAATTGACTTCTTGCAAATATTACTGTAAAATATGTATAACATCTGTGTGAGGTGAGAAAATGAAGGGCAACTACACAAAGATTATGTATGCCGTGGGACTTATGGCTTTGGTGATACAGCTTTTATTATTAATCAATAATGTTATAAGCGGCACTCTTTATACCCAGGAGATTATCACTTCCGGCACAAAACTGACTTTTTGGGGCTTTTTGGGTACTACATGGTACGGAATTTTAGGTATTGTGTTGCTGATTGCTATGTTTGTGCTTCGGCTGAAAAAGGGACAGGATATTTTTCTTGAACTTTCCAGCGTGTTTTTATGGGTTGTTCAGATTATCTCTCTTTACAGCAAGGGTATGCCTCTGCACTCCTTTCTTCTTGAGTACTTAGTTGGCATAATCGGTATAGTTATTTTGCTTGTGACGGAAGTTTTTGATTTCATCGTTGCAAAAAAGAAGAATAACCGATAGTATTTATCGCTTGGGTGAATTCCCGAGCGATTTTTTGCATCAATATGAAAAAAACACGAATTTTCCTTAAAACTTGTAACCATTCTTAAAAAGTTTTAACTTGTATTTCATGAATGTTGTGCTATAATTTATCGTAGAGAAATATAAATACAAGATATATGGAGTGCTTATTATGAAATGTCCTTTTTGCGGATTTGAAGAAAGTAAGGTTATAGATTCCCGCCCCGCCGATGACGGCGAGCGTATCCGTCGTCGTCGAGAGTGTCTGAAGTGCTCAAAGCGTTTCACAACCCACGAGGTTATTGAGACTGTCCCCATCGTTGTTGTCAAGCGTGATAAATCCCGCGAGGTGTTTAACCGCAACAAGCTTATGTCGGGATTCCTTCGTGCTTGTGAAAAACGCCCCATTTCCGTACAGCAAATGGAGCAGATGGTTGATGAAATCGAAGCAAAACTGCAAAGCGGCTACGATAGGGAAGTGACCTCTCAGCACATCGGGGAGCTTGTTATGGAAGTGCTCAAGGAAACCGACAAGGTTGCCTACATTCGTTTTGCGTCAGTTTATAAGAACTTCGAGGATGAAGATACTTTCCTGGAGGAACTGGCACGCCTCAAAAACGCAAAGTAAATAAGATACTTAAAAACCGTCGCATCCCAAATAGATGCGACGGTTTTCGTCATTAGAACTGTCTGCTCTTTCTCACACCGTCAATGGGTACGATTTCCTCAAAGACTGCGAAGGCGTTACTGTCCACGGCAAAGTCCACATGAAGATTGCCGAAAAACCATTTTTCGTACCGAACCTCCGATACAAGCTGTTCAAAGAAGTCGTTGACGGGATTGGTGGTGCAGTTTCTCCAAATCTTGTGTTTATATGTAGCGGAGGTTTCGTGAGAGATAATGTAGTCAACTTCACAGTTCACGCTCTTTAGTTTCTCAACCCCGTAGGCCATTTCCTCCATAGTGGGAAGCTCACGCTCAAACCATGTGCCCGTGTCCATAATCTGTGCAAGGTCAGAGCTGACACCGCCGCCGAAGGTAAAGATGAACTTGCCGTCAATATTGTAAACCTCTCCACGCATCAGGTGGTAAATGTTTCTTGCGATTTTCCGCGCTTTGCCGCCCATGTATTCGGTTTCGGGATAGCTTTCGAGAATATCGAAATTCTCATGAGTACCGTCAACGAATAAAACATTATATTTCAGCGACTTCAAAAAATTCAGCTTTTCATGTTCTTCTTCACTTTCGTTCCAAAGAAAGCCGAAGTCACCGCAAACAATCAGATAATCTTTATTTGTAAGCTTTTTAAGCTCACGGCGTTTGAATCTTTCAATATCTCCGTGAGTATCACCGGTAACGTAAATCACGATTAAAACCCCTTAATTCGTATCCACTGTCTTGAAAAAGAACTGACTATGTTGTATAATGTTTATATCTTATCATAGCTTTATATTTATGTCAAAGGAAAAGCTTACGGAAATTCATTCAATTTATTGGAATATATTAGGTGATTTGTTATGAAATTAATTAAGAGAATTATAGTATTCTGCTGTGTGCTTGCAGTACTCTTATCCTCTGTGCTGTCCGCATCGGCAATTTCTTATGATTATGACGGTACTCTTGCATCGGATACAGTCTTGCTTGTAAATATGGATACAGGTATCCCTGTTTTGGAGCAAAAAGCCGACACTGTACGCTATCCTGCGTCACTTACAAAGATTATGACCTACATTATCGTTGCCGAGAATGTTGATGATTTTGACAATACCCGAATCAAAATCCGTCAGGATGTAATTGACCCGCTTCTCGGTACAGGAAGTATGACCTCGGGGGTTGACCAAAAGGTAGGTAAGGAGATGACCGTTACTGACCTGGTTCACTGTCTCCTGGTTTCTTCCGGCAATGACGCCGCAATGGTGCTTGCCGATTATGTGGGCAAAGGAAGCATAGAACGGTTTGTCGAGATGATGAATGAAAAGGCGAAGGCGCTTAACTGTCTTGATACCCACTTCGTGAATCCTCACGGACTTCACGACCCTGAGCACTATACCACAGCCTATGACCTGTACAAAATCGCTTCATACGCATTGACTTTGCCCGGATTTGCCGAGATTACCAACACCGCTACCTATTATTGCGAGGGCGACGACTACCCCTTGACTACGACAAATTATCTGATAGACGCCAACCGCGGCGGTGAGTACTATTACACCTACGCCCGAGGTGTCAAAACAGGAACTACCGACGAAGCCGGCAGGTGCATCATCACCACCGGTATTGCCGACGGCTATGCATATATGTGCATCTGTATGGGTGCGCCCTATGACGATTCCGGTGTGAACGGCGCCATGAACGATGCAAGAAGCTTACTGCGCTGGGCACTTTTGGATTTAGAGCTTACCCGAATGCTCACAAGCGATACCCCTGTCTGCGAGATTGATGTAAACTTCTCAACCACCGACAAAAAGACTTTGCTTTACCCAAAGGAGAATGTAAATACAATTCTCCCAAAAACCTATGATGAAAAGGATGTAAAAGTGGTACCTGATGTACCGGATTCAATAGACGCTCCCCTCAATAAGGGGGACATTGTAGGAAAAGCAACAGTTTACTACAAGGATGAAGAAATCAAGACTGTAGATTTAGTTGTAGCCGAATCCGTTACCCGAAGTCCCATTGCTTATGCAATGTTTGTCCTGAAGAGTATCGTAAGCTCCTGGATATTTTGGCTTGCAATCATTGTTGCTGCAGCTCTTGTTATAGTTTACATAGGACTTATTTCAGGTTTGCGTCAGAAGAATAAGAAAAAGCGTGTCAAAAGATACAGAAGACTTTAATAAACTTAGGCTGTGAGAGTGTAATACTCCACAGCCTATTTTTGTGATATCTCAAAATTCGGAAGATAATATTCAAGCGCCTTGATTTCGTCATACCCTTCTTTTGTAATATGCTCAAGTCCGTAAACGCTCACTCCGCAGGGAGAAGCACTGTCATACATGAAATCCTTTGAAAGGCTTTCAAAGGGTGTTGCCACACTTGTCATATAAGGGTATTCATCGGCGGTGGCGGTTTTAAGATGTCCGCTTTTGTAAATAGGTATGAATACCGTTATATTTTGGTATGTAATATTTATTCTGTCATCATAAAAAATTTCCTCAAGTTCTTTATACAGGCTGTCGCTGTAGTTCGAAATACTTATCTTTTCAGGCGCTCTGCCCATTTTCCGAAGGTAGTTAAAGTTGTTTCTGCAAACATTCAGTACCGCAATTTTACAGGCTTTGGTGCTATTTTCGTCTAAAAGGTCAACAGCCATTCTGACAATTATATCCGTCTCCGTCTCATCTTCGGTTGCGGAGGTTGACTCATCTGTTTCAGTGGGTAGTGAGGGGATTGTTGTGCTGCTTTCCCCTGAATTTTCAGTTTTTGCCGGTAAATCTATCTGTATTTTTTCAAAAACACCGCAAACAGGCAGAACCGCGCAGATGAGTATAAGGCAAAATCCGATTATCCATACTTTTTTCATAACTTCACCCAATTTTCAAAATTTAGCACAAAGGATTAGCTTTCAAATCCTTGACATTACTTTCTGTTTGGAATACAATACTACTTAGGAATGTATATCTATATGTATATTATTTTCATGCCTTTATTATTCGAAATAACTTTTTCGTCAAGGTAATTGCTTGTGTTGAAAAGGAGATAGTAATGAAATCTGTAATAAAATGGATAGTATTTGTGCCTGTTTTTGTCCTTACCGCACTTCTCACGCTGTTTGTGGGAATTAACGGTTCCGGAGCATTTTTGGGACTCAATGTAAACAGCGCGGCTGAGATAGTTATTTTCTCGGTTTTGGGACTGTTAATATTTAATTTTGTTATGTCATTGTTTGACAAGACCACATCACCTGTGTATATTTTGAGCAAAAACTTATTCTGCGGTGTCACAGCCGTTGCATCGGCGTTTTTGCTTTCGGCATCCGCAGCCCTTGACTTTACCGGTATTATAAGCGGTGCAGGTTTTGGTGTTATGGATGTAATCACCATGCTTTCCACTGTTTTGGCAGGTCTTTCGCTCCTGTTTGTAGGTCTTAATCACTTCTCGGGCCAAAATACCCCAAAACCCATTGCTATTCTCTATTTGGCAGTGCCTCTTTGGTGTGCAATCCACTTAATCGGCAGATTCCTTGAACATACCGCAACCCCTGTTGCAGCCGCAGAAACCATGGATCTGGTTATGTTTGTGGGCTTTGCGCTTTTCAGCATATACGCTGTGATGATTCACGCCTTAATCCCCGGCAAGAATGCAGTTAAATCAGCAATTTGTATGGGATTTCCCACAGTTTGTATCACTTTTTCATACGCTATAGGCCAGGCTCTTGTGATAGGCACACAGGAGGATTCGTCATTCCTTTCCTATATCCCTGCAATGTGTTATGCAGCACTCGGTCTCTATGTTTTAGGCTTTGTTGCAGAACTCAGTTTCAAGAGCAAGACGGTTTACGAACAGGTTGTACTTCCTGTTGAGGATGAGGACGAAACCTACGGGGACGAGACTTTTGATGAGGATGCCAAAGATGTCAAAACTGAAGAATCAAAAACAGAGTTAACTGATTTTGACGGCAATGCGGCATCTGAAGATATCTGTGATGAAAGCGAAGACTTTGACAGCGAAAGCGTGAACGAGCCGGCAGTATCCCCAAGGGTAACTGAGGATGACAATGCCGTATCCGAGCTTTTCGAAGAGGCAAAAGCCAAGGACAGCAAAACAAAGATTGACTATGATACAGGGAGTGAGGATGGCGTGATTATCAAGGGCGAGACCGAGATTGTATACGAGCAAAAGCATCCTGCTCAAAAAGGCCCCTCAGGCAAAACAACGAGGGAAGCTGTTCTGCTGGATGAGGATTTCATCCTTTCTGTAGACGATGAGGAAAACACCGAAAATATCAGCGATGTTGTAAGTTCAATAGATGATTTTTCGGATTTTGTCAATCCGAAAGAGGAGGAAACCGCAGAAGATCCCGATATCCCTAAAAGCTATGTTTCGCGTCTTGACGAGATAGACCGGTTGATTCTCAGTATTCAGGGCGGAGAATTCGGTAATTCAAAGGACGATGTCGGCGAATAATACAAAGGGCGGAATTTCCGCCCTTTTTCTGTAATACTAAACTTCAAGGTGAATTTTATGAAGAAAACTTTATCTGCTATTCTTGTTGTTTTTATAATACTCAGCGGACTTTCTATCACAAGTATAAATGCCGCAAATTACAATGTCAGCGACGGAATCCTCTACTCCTACTATGGCAGTGATAAGTCATTTACCGTACCGACGGGTGTGGTGTATATTGCCGATTCGGCTTTTGAGGGCAATACCTCACTTGAAAGCGTGAATTTAGGAAGCGTGGAGATTATCGGCAGCAAGGCTTTCAGCGGTTGCAAAAATCTTAAAACCGTCACATCGGGAAAAGTCTCCCATGTTGGAGCGAAAGCTTTTGACGGCACACCCTATTATAACAACGCAACCGCCAACCTTATCTTAGGCTCGGTGCTTATTAAGGGTGTTTCCACAGGTAATTTCACGGTGCCTGCCGGTGTTACTTCTCTTTCGGCATACTGCTTTGCGGGAAACACCGGTATCACTTCTGTTACCCTCGGCTCAAATGTGCTTGAGATAGGTGAGGGCGCCTTCTATAAATGTACTTCGCTTGCAACACTTAATGTGAGTAGTTCGGTTTCTAATATCGGCGCCTTTGCTTTTGACGGCACAAAATGGTTGAGCAGTCAGACCTCCGAGTTTGTTACCCTCGGCAACGGGATTCTAATAAAATACAACGGAACTAAAACCGCGATTTCAGTGCCCTCTACGGTTCATCAAATAGCCGACGGTGCTTTTTACGAAAATAAAACTGCAAAGTCTGTAGTTTTGCCTGAGGGTGTGACCTCTTTAGGTATGCGTGCCTTTGGAAATAACAGCGCTTTGGAGAGCGTTAATTTCCCCAAGTCTTTGGTAAGTATCGGCAAGGAGGCATTTCTTAATTGTACTTCCCTAAAGTCGGTAACTGTGCCGGGGACAGTAAGGCTTGTGGGCGAGAGTGCCTTCTTAGGCTGTACAAAAATCACCGAAGCGGAGTATTTCTCATCTGCCGAAATCCCAAACGGACTTTTCGCAGGCTGTACCTCACTAAAATATGTATGGATAGCAGGAGCTGCAAAAAGCATAGGCGCTTATTCATTTTATAATTGCTCATCACTTTTGGAGATTTCGGTACCCGATTCCGTAAAGTCTATAGACACCACAGCATTCAGCGGCGCAAAAAAAGTTACAGCATACCTTAATGACGGTACATTTGCTTATGACCGTCTTGAACTTATGGGCGTAAATGTCTCAAAAATGGGGGATGCAAACCTTGACTCAAAGATAAATGTTGTTGACGCTACCCATATGCAAAAGGCCACAGCCAAAATCATAAGTATGAATATTTCGGAAAAGCTTCGCGGCGACACGGATTTCAGCGGAGATATCAATGTCAAGGATGTTACGAATGTTCAAAAAATCGTAGCGGGAATCATATAAATTTTTGCAAATTCCATTGACTTTGAAAAAAAATAGTGTTATGATTTACTCCAATCTATATTTGAACTTTGAAGAGGACAATGTTTGATTTTCGCCCTTCTGAAGAGAGCAGACTTTAGGCTGAAATGTCTGTGTTGGGCACTTTCAAAATACCACCTCCGAGTCCCGTGAGGAAATGCTCGGGCGACTAAACCCCGTTAAGGTTATGAGGATAGTTCTTTTAGAGAATTATCGAAGTTGGGTGGAACCGCGTCAGAATTTTGCCGTCCCGATAGCCGTTTGGCTGTCGGGCGGTTTTGTTTTTTTGAGTAATAAAGTTTTCAGTAAGATAAAGAAAGGATGATTTTTGTGATTAATGTTGAACTCAAAGGCGGAGCAGTCAAGGAATTCCAGGAGAATATCACCGCCGCAGAAGTGGCAAAATCTCTGGGTGCAGGTCTCTATAAAGCTGTCTGCGCCTGCAAAATTGACGGTGAGGTAAAGGACCTTCGTACCGAGCTTACAGAAGACTGTAAGCTTGAACTTCTCACATTCGACGATGAAGAGGGCAAGCACGCATTCTGGCACACCTGCTCTCATGTTCTCGCACAGGCAGTCAAGAATCTCTACCCCGACGCAAAGCTTGGTATAGGACCTTCCATCGACAATGGCTTTTACTATGATTTCGATGTCA
The DNA here is from genome assembly GCA_030533225.1 of Eubacteriales bacterium. Classification (GTDB taxonomy): domain Bacteria; phylum Bacillota; class Clostridia; order Oscillospirales; family Acutalibacteraceae; genus Ruminococcoides. Next base: position 9,831 of record JAUNJO010000032.1, on the reverse strand, counting down.
AAAAGCCCTTCACAGCCGAGGATTTAGAGAAGATTAAGGCTGAGATGAAGGCTATTGTTAAAAGCGGCCTTGAACTTTCACGCTTCGAACTCACCCCCGAGGAAGCCGTCAAAACCCTCACCGAGATGAATGAGCCCTACAAGGTTGAACTTTGCGAGGAACACGCAGAAAAGGGCGAAAACATCAGCTTCTACAAGCAGGGTAGCTTCACCGACCTTTGTGCCGGTCCTCATCTTATGAGCGTTGCACCCCTCAAGGCTTTTGAACTTACAAACTGCACAGGCGCCTATTGGCGCGGCGATGCCGAGAAGGCACAGATGTGCCGTGTGTACGGTACTGCTTTCCCCAAGGCTTCACAGCTTGAGGAGTACCTCCAAAAGGTTGAGGAAGCAAAGCTTCGTGACCACAATAAGTTAGGCCGTGAGCTTGAGCTTTTCACAACTTCCGAGTTAATCGGACAGGGACTTCCCATTCTTCTTCCCAAGGGCGCAAGAGTTATTCAGCTCTTACAGCGTTTTGTTGAGGATGAAGAGCAGAAGAGAGGCTGGCTCCTTACCAAAACTCCCTACATGGCTAAAAGCGACCTGTATAAAGTCAGCGGACACTGGGACCATTATCAGGACGGTATGTTCGTATTCGGTGATGAGGAAAAGGACAAAGAAGTGTTTGCGCTCCGTCCCATGACCTGTCCCTTCCAGTATCAGGCATATCTCAACCGAGGCAGAAGCTACCGTGACCTTCCCTTAAGATACAATGAAACCTCAACGCTTTTCAGAAACGAAGCAAGCGGTGAGATGCACGGCCTTATCCGTGTCCGTCAGTTTACAATCTCCGAGGGACACCTCATGTGTACTCCCGAGCAGCTTGAGGATGAATTCAAGTCCTGCCTGGAGCTTGCGGTATTCATGCTCAAAACCTTAGGCCTTTATGAGGATGTCACTTTCCGCTTTTCACAGTGGGACCCCAACAATAAAGAAAAATATATCGGTACTGTTGAGCAGTGGGACGAGGCTCAGGGAATAATGGGCAGAATCCTTGACCATCTGGGACTTGACTACACTATCGGTATTGACGAGGCGGCATTCTACGGTCCTAAGCTCGACATTCAGATGAAGAATGTTTACGGCAAAGAGGACACAATCATCACTATTCAGGTTGACCAGCTTCTCGCCGAGAAATTCGGTATGGTTTATGTTGATAAGGACGGCTCCAAGAAGAACCCCTATATTATTCACCGTACCTCCATCGGCTGCTACGAGAGAACTCTTGCTCTTCTTATTGAGAAGTATGCAGGCGCATTCCCCATGTGGCTTGCACCCACACAGGTAAAGATTCTTCCCATTGCAGACAGACACCATGACTACGCATACGATGTGAAGAAAGCACTTGAGGCACAGGGTATCCGCGTAGAGATGGACGACCGTTCAGAGAAGGTCGGTTACAAGATTCGCGAAGCACAGCTTGAGAAAGTGCCCTATATGATTATCCTGGGTGATAAGGATATCGAAAACGGCACAATTTCCGTAAGAGCCCGCAAAGCAGGTGATTTGGGCGCTATGAGCCTCGAGGAATTCCTCAATCGTGCAAAGGAAGAAATTGACACAAAAGTTATTAATTAAGCGGTGACTTATGCCCTATAAAAGATATGATTTAGTAAATAAATATGACAGAAAAGGCAGACGCAAGTCCGAGCGTGTATGGGTCAAAGTGCTTTTGCTTATCGTGCTTCCCATTGTTATTGTGGCAGTTGTTGCCCTGGGTGCATTCTTAGGCTTCAAGACAGCGGATTCAGACCGAAACACAGCAACAGTGCCTACTCACGATGAGGCGTTACCCGTGGATAACGAGGAACTTTTGCGTGTTGTGAATGAGCGCTATACCTTGGATGCAGACTATGTGCCGAAACTCTCTCCCTTTGGTGGAGTAGCGGTGGCAACCTGCGTTTTTGATGATTTGGATAGGATGATTTCAGATGCAGCCGAAAAGGGTATAACCGTAACTGTAGTTGAGGGTTATGTTTCATACGATGACCAGGCGGTGCTCCATACCGAAACTTATGAGAAAATCAAGAAAGAGCAAAACTGCAGCGACATCAAGGCAGAATCCGAAACCAACAAGGTTTGTCCCAAGGAGGGTGCCAGCGAGAGTCAAACAGGACTTCTCATAAAGCTCGGCACCTCCGAGGATAAGTTTATGGGCAGTGCTGCAGAGGACTTCCTGGAGAAATATTCCGTAAGCTACGGATTTGTACTCAGATACCCCGAAAACGCCGAGGAAACTACAGGAATGACCTACAATCCTCAGCTTTACCGTTATGTAGGAGCAGAAAATGCACTCAATATGCGCCGCTTCGGCATGACACTTGAAGAATATTCCACACATGTTTCCATGCATTAACGGGAGATTTTTCCATAAAATCCGTCAAAATTAAAAAATTTCAAAAAAGCCTTGCATTTTGTAGTGATATGTAGTATAATTCATCTGTTACTACGGCATCAGCGAAAGAGGTGAACATAAAATGCAGGAGAATATCCATCCTAATTATGAGCAGACAACTATTACCTGCGCTTGTGGCAATGTTATCGAGACAGGTTCTACTAAGCCCAACCAGCGTGTTGAAATTTGTTCAAAGTGCCATCCTTTCTTCACAGGAAAGCAGAAGCTCGTTGATACCGGCGGACGCGTTGACAGATTTAAGAAGCGCTACGGTATGAAGTAATAGTTAATAGAAACATTGAGGGCGGTACTTCTTTTGAAGCACCGCCTGTTTTTTCTTCAGCACTTACGGAGGGTTTCCATGCTCAAGGATTATCTCACAATCGAACATGAAGCATCTCCTGAATTTGTGGAGAAGCGCTCGCGTTTCATAGGTTACATAAAGCCTGTGAAGACCGAGGCTGAGGCTTTGGAGTTCATTAACACACTTCGCTCTAAGCATTGGGATGCAACTCACAATGTATATGCTTATGTACTTCGGGAGCAAAACACCTGTCGCTACAGCGACGATAATGAGCCACAGGGCACCGCCGGTATGCCTGTTTTGGATGTTATCCGCAAAAGCGGACTCACGGATGTGTGCATTGTTGTAACCCGTTATTTCGGCGGCATACTTTTAGGCGGCGGAGGTTTAGTACGCGCTTATTCCCACAGTGCGTCTCTTGCTGTTGAGGCAGCAGGAGTCATCACGATGAGAGGATGCAGTGAGTGCAGCGTAGAGTGTACCTACAATCAGTACGGCAAACTTTCCTCTTTAATCCCTGAAAACGGGGGAGTGGTAGACGCAAGCGACTTTGCGGAAAATGTGGTTATTAATTTTCACATACCCACTTCCGACCTGCAGGCACTTGTGAAGAAAGTGACCGATGCAACAAGCGGTACGGTTGAAATTATTGAGGAAACCGAAAAATATTTCCCGTATAAATAAAATAACGCGAAAAATTTTGAATTTTTCTGTTTTATTGGCAGGAAAATTCATTTTTTTATCGTATATATATTGTGTCGGTTCATATTATTTTGGGAAAGGAGGAGTTATCTTGGCATTACCTGACGGATTTTTGTATGAGCTTAAAGAGAGATCGGACATTTCCGATATAGTATCAGGCTATGTGAACCTAAAACGCCGTGGCAGAAATCTTGTGGGACTTTGTCCTTTCCACAGCGAGAAAACTCCATCTTTCAACCTTTATCCCGAAAACGGCTCTTTTTACTGTTTCGGCTGCGGAGCCGGAGGTGATGTCATCACCTTTATAATGAAAATTGAAAATTTAGACTATATAGAGGCAGTAAAGTTCCTGGCACAGCGTGCAGGAATGGATATGCCCGAGAATTCCTACGATGACGGTGTGGGAAAACTCAGAATGAGGATATTCGAAGCAAACAGGGAGGCCGCAAGGTTCTATAACAAAAAGCTTTATGAGCCGGAGGGCAGGGAAGGACTTGAATATTTTTACCGTCGCGGTCTGACTGACAACATTATCCGTCGCTTCGGCTTGGGTTATTCCCCGAAAAGCCGCTATGCCCTTTGCGACCATCTTAAAGCTTTAGGTTTCTCGAGTGCCGAGCTTGTTGCGGCAAACCTGGCATTTATGAGCAGTGACGGCCGTCGGGCGGTGGATAGATTCGCAGACAGAGTAATGTTTCCCATTATCGACCTGAGGGGCAATGTAATAGCCTTCGGCGGAAGAATCTTAACTGACCAAAAGCCAAAGTATCTGAACACCTCCGATACTCCGGCTTTTAAGAAAAGTGCCAATCTCTTTTCTCTTAATAACGCAAAGAACACCGGTGAACGCACGCTGATTCTCTGCGAAGGCTACATGGATGTTATTGCGCTTAATAAAGCAGGCTTTAAGAATGCCGTAGCAACCCTGGGAACAGCCTTAACACCCGAGCAGGCAGTACTTATGAAGCGTTATGCCGATGAGGTTGTCATTTGTTACGATGCTGACGAGGCAGGTCAAAAGGCGACAGCCCGTGCAATAACTTTACTTCGAAATGCAGGCCTTGTCATAAGGGTGCTCAGTATCCCCGAGGGCAAAGACCCGGACGAATTTATCCGCAACAAGGGTGACAAGGGCGCCGCTGCGTTCAAAAACGTGCTTGATAACAGCGGAAATGATGTTGAGTACAGGCTGCAAAATCTAAAAACAAAATATGATACAAATAATCCCGAGCAAAAGGCAGGCTACATGACCGAAGCTCTCAGGATTGTTTCTTCTCTTGACTCTGCCGTTGAGCAGGATATTTATGTTTCAAAGCTTGCGGGTGAGCTTAATATCGACAAAGCCTCAATATCGGCAGATTTGCAAAAGCTCAGGCGCAAGAAGGAAAATGAGTACAGAAAACGCGACTTCACCCGGATTTCCACGGAGCTTTCGGGCCGCGATGACAAAGTAAACACGGAAAAGGCAAAGCACACACGAGCCGCGAAGGCTGAGGAAATGCTCATAGCCTTTTTGGTATATAATAACGATATGGAGCCGCAGGTGTCGGCACGAATTACACCTCAGGACTTTGTAACAAAATTTAACGCACAGCTTTATGCTTATGTTGTTGAGAGGATTCATGAGGGAGTATCACCGCAAACAACATTCACAAGGGACTTTACCTCCGATGAAGTATCAAAGTTTTACGCCATTTTACACTCATATAATTCGCAAACCGCCACAAAACAGGCGATGAACGAGTATATCGATGTTATTTTGGAGGAAAAGCATAAGCTGACTCCCGAAAAAATATCGGAAATGTCTCCCGAGGAGATTATGGCAAGTCTTAAGAAAAAGAAAAGTAAGGAATAAATTGTTAATTTAGAAAGGGAATGAAATTATGGCAGGTTCAATTCAGGACAAGAAGACAGTTATTAAGGAGATTACCGAGCTGGGTAAAGCAAAGGGTCAGCTGAGCAACAAGGACATACTTGATGCTATAGGTGAGATGGATTTTGAACCCGAACAGCTTGAAAAGCTCTACGATAACCTTGAGAGCATGGGTGTGGAAATTGTTGAAGACACTGAGGACATTCAGTTTGAGGACCTCTCTCTTGAAATCACTTCGGTAACAGACAACGAGAACGGAGACTTTGAGTCTTCCGAATCAGTTGCCATCGACGACCCTGTTAAAGTTTATCTCAAAGAAATCGGACGGGTACCGCTTCTTACCTCAGAAGAGGAAATTGACCTTGCAATCCGCATCAAAGAGGGCGATGTAGCCGCAAAGCAGAGACTTTCCGAAGCGAACCTGCGTCTTGTTGTAAGTATTGCGAAGCGTTATCTCGGACGCGGCATGCAGTTTCTCGACTTGATTCAGGAGGGTAACTTAGGTCTTATTAAAGCAGTTGAAAAGTTTGACTACACCAAGGGATTTAAGTTCTCCACCTATGCAACATGGTGGATTCGTCAGGCAATCACCCGTGCCATCGCCGACCAGGCAAGAACAATCCGTATTCCCGTTCATATGGTAGAAACCATCAACAGAGTTAAGAAAGTTTCCTCACAGCTTCTTCATCAAAACGGTCACGAGCCTTCGGCTGACGATATTGCCGAGGTACTCGATATGCCTGTGGATAAGGTTCGCGAGATTATGCGCGTGGCTCAGGAGCCTGTTTCCCTTGAGACTCCTATCGGAGAGGAGGAGGACAGCCACTTAGGTGACTTTATTCCCGACGAGGAAGCACCTGCACCTGCGGATGCCGCTTCCCACACTCTTCTACGCGAACAGCTCATGGAGGTTCTCGACACCCTCACACCCCGGGAGGAAAAGGTGCTTCGTCTGCGTTTTGGCCTTGAGGACGGCAGAAGCCGTACTCTCGAAGAGGTAGGCAAGGAATTTAATGTTACCCGTGAGCGCATTCGTCAGATTGAGGCAAAAGCACTGAGAAAGCTTCGTCATCCCTCACGCTCCAAGAAGCTTAAGGACTTTTTAGACTGATGTATACTTTCGAAGAATGCGGCGAGATGTTTGATGAAATAGCGGATTCCTACCCCTATGAGCTTTACAGAGAGCTTTCGGGAGGTATGCGAATTGTCCCCGAAAGTAAACTTCACCCAAAGGCAGTTGCAAAGGATTTGTACATTTTGGGTGAATATCACCGTACAAGCATCGGCAAGTACATAATTTTTTATTACGGCAGTATTGTTAAAATTTACGGACATCTCCCGCGTGAACAGTTTTACGAAAAGCTCAGAGGTATTCTCTCTCATGAGCTTCGTCATCACAACGAGTATTTAGCCGGATGTGACGACCTTATTCTCTATGATAACCGATGCATCGGAGACTATCTTATCCGCAAGGGAAAGTGATTTTTATGCGGTTTGGAAATGGTGATTATGTCATATAAAATTGATTTCGGAGGCTGGGAGTCGGTATTTGCGGTTCCCACAGCCTTAGTTGACAAGGGGCTTAAGCTTGCCGGCGAAACACAGCTCAAGGTTTTGCTCTATATACTCAGAAATTCTCAGGGTACCCTCAGCGACGAGAGCATCGCCGAGGCCTTGTCTCTACACAAGGAGGATGTGTCCGACGCAGTTGAGTTTTGGGCACAGCGAGGCCTTCTTGTAAATATGGGGGACAAACTCACCCTTGCAAAAGCAGAAGAAAAGGAAGCTTCTGCACCTTCGTCAAAACCCGTGGAAACTGCCCAAAACTCCCAAACTCAAAGGGTCCGTTTGACCTCCCGCCCAATGAAGCCTGAGCCGGCATATGTTATTAAGCGCATACGCAGTGATTCCGGCCTTGCGGTACTCATGGATGAAGCCCAGAGAATTCTCAACAAAATGCTTTCAAATACAGATATGGGAACTCTTGTTATGCTTCATGACACCGACGGTCTTCCCGTAGATGTTATTATAATGCTCATGGAACATTGCGTTAATATCGGCAAAGGCACAATGCGATATGTTGAGTCTACGGGTTTAGCATGGGCGAGGGAAGGCATCAACACTTTGCCTCTTGCAGAGGAAAAGATTAAGCGCCAAGCCGAATCCTCCGACGCGTGGAAAAAGGTTTCAGCGGTATTCGGCTTGAAGCTCAGCGGCACACCCACTAAAAAGCAGTTGGAATACTCTGATATGTGGGTGAATGAGTGGAAATTTTCCGAGGAACTTATTAGACTTGCGTATGAGAAATGCGTAGACACAAAAACCGAACTCAACATGAGCTACATAAACGGAATATTGAAGAAATGGCACGCAGAGGGTATTAAATCCGCAAAGGAAGTTTCGGAAGCAGGAGAAAAATCTAAGCAGAAGCGTCAGCAAAAGCTCCAAGAAGCCTCCTACGATTTGGATTCTTACGAATCAACAAGTATGTTTGACTGATAGTGGTGATAAAATGTCGTACAGCAGAGAAATTTATAATAAAGCATATGCCATAGCAGATGACAGGCACAAAAGAGCAAACGACACGGCGCAAAGACACAGGGAAGAAGTCTACAGGAAAATCCCGCAGCTTTCCGAGATCGAGCATAATCTCAGCTCTATCTCTATAAAAGCCGCCAAATCGGTACTTAAGGGAAGCGATGTGAAAGAAGAACTCTCCCGACTCAGCGAAATGAGTCTTGCCCTCCAGGCGAAATCAATGAAGCTTTTGAGGGAAAACGGCTATCCTGCCGATTATCTGGAGCCTCATTACACCTGCCTCGTTTGCAATGATACAACATTCGTTGAAAAGGACGGAAAATCCGTGTACTGCCAGTGCTTTCTGAATCTCCTTAAGGACTGTGCCTGTGAGGAAATTAACAGTCTTTCTCCCTTAAAGCTCTCCACCTTTGAAAGCTTTAATCTTGACTACTACCCTTATGACAGCACAGGTGAGGGCGTGTCCCCCTATCAGCGAATGAGCAAGATTTATTCGTTCTGCGTAAACTACGCAAGGGATTTCGACCCTTCGCAGTCAAACTCAATTCTCATGCGCGGTGCAACTGGCCTTGGAAAAACTCATCTTTCTCTGGCTGTTGCCAACGAGATACTCCGAAAGGGTTATTATGTTGTCTATGTCAGCGCACCCGATATTCTCTCAAAACTCGAAAAAGCCCATTTCAATCACAACAGTCTTGAGGAAGAACAGATGATAAGCACCCTTTATGAGTGCGACCTGCTTATAATTGACGATTTGGGCACAGAGTATTTGACTCAGTACAGCAAAGCAACAATATATAATATTTTTAACGGACGGATAATGAAGCGTCTTCCCATGATTATCAACACAAATATGACCATCCGTGAGCTTGAGACTGTATATTCCGAGCGTTTCGTTTCCCGGATTATGGGAAACTGCTACAAGCTCGACTTTCTCGGCAAGGATATCAGAGCCTTAAAAATAAGTAAATAATAGAGCAGACAGTAAAAGTAAAAGGCAATCCCTAACTTTGCAATAAAGTCTTTCTTGCTTTGTGCGTACTGTGCTTCATGGATGTTTGCACCAACAGATGTGCCTGCCCGCGCAAGTTGATCGATCATGTAGGAACTCTTTGGTACAGTTACGCCATCAACAAGATTTACGATAGCAACAGCAAACTTAAATGATAGATCTAGTAATTTGTTTTCGGACATAAAAGCACCTTCTTTCATGAAGATTATACCAAAAATTGTTGTTTTTTTTCAATGATATATCACTGTCGCGATATGATATACGGCGTTGCCGTATGATATATTGCGTTGCAAATATGATATAATACCCGTTCCTTCATATGCCGAAGGCATATATCATCGCACTCCAGTGCGATATCATATCGAAGATAAATCACCCGTTCTGCAAGGAACGGATATCATTGTAAAAAACCTCTTTTGTCAAGTTGACAAAAGAGGTTTTTTACATGGTCGAGGTGACGGGATTCGAACCCACGGCCTCTTCGTCCCGAACGAAGCGCGCTACCAAACTGCGCTACACCTCGATATAATGCTAAAAAAACTTCAGCCCCGAATTGCTTCGGGGCCTTATGGCTGCGGAACTAGGATTCGAACCCAGACATACAGAGTCAGAGTCTGCTGTGCTACCCTTACACAATTCCGCAACGAACAGCATTAATTATTATATCCTAATTCTTTGAAAAGTCAATAGTATTTTGAAACTTTTTTACATTTTTTCGCAAACGGGTATTTTCGGGCTCGCATACTTCATAGAATCTATTAGGACAACCACCGAAAAAGCTTTATGTATGCAACCGAAAATCTCTCAAATGAAACCGGATATATGTTGGAGAGACTCTCATAAATCGCTGACGGAATAATGCAAGTAGTATTATTCACAAACTTTCACGAATTTTTTTGTAAAAACAGACAAAATGTGCTTCTCGTGAATCAAAAATGTTGATTTTTACCATATTAAGTTGTACAA
>JAUNJO010000031.1 GCA_030533225.1 Eubacteriales bacterium | reverse complement strand
CCGTAGGGGTCATCCATACCCGCAACAAACTTCTGAATTGCAGTTGCATCCTTAACATTCACCCTTTTGTCTTTAGTCACTTCTGCGCATAACAAAGCATCATCGGATATTTCTTCAATACTTGCAGAGTACTTCTGAATCAGGGTAGCATCCTTGATGTTGACAGAACCGTCAAGGTTAGAATCTCCCAAATAGAGTACCCGGCTTTGGGCAAAAGCCGTTGCGCACAGGGACATCATCACAGTAAGCGTCAGCATCACAGATAAAATCGACAGACTTAGTTTTTTCACGGTTAGACCTCCTTAATCTCTGACAGATATATAGAATAAATCAGGCACTTTTTTACGGGCATATTAAAGATTTGCTCTACTGCCGTTTTATAGAGATGAAGCTGTGCGGCATATCTCTCTGCTAAAACCTCGGTGCTGTTTACTCTATCTGTCTTATAATCTACCACAGTTATGCCGTCTTCGTCAATAATAATTAAGTCAACGGCGCCCTGCAACACAACAGGTATCTGCGACAATTCCTCCGAAATTCCCTGCTTGACCTCTTTAGCAGGGATATTAACCATAAATTTATACTCCCTGATGTACTTTTCGGACTTCAAAGCCTCAGTTACAACAGAGCTGTTAATGAAGGCTTTTACTTTGATTAAATCCAAGGACTCGGCCTGTGAAAGAGTGAGAATTTTTGCACTTATAAGCCGGGATATTTCACCTGTCAAATCCTTTCTTGCAAGTGAATAATCACAATTCTCAAGGAAAAGGTGAAGCGCTGTACCCTTTTCGGCTGCCGATATGGATTTCCCCGACATAAATCTCGGTGTTCGGAACACTCGTGAGAAGGAATCTGCACTTTCCTTATGGGCAAGCTCGGAGGCGGTAACTTTTTGAGGCAACACCGTCAGGTCGTAATTGGGATACACATAATCAAAACGCTTTTTGATTGTCTCCTTAATATCCTTCGGCACCGCTTCAAAGGTGATTGTTTTCCTTATTTCATCACTTTTGGGTGCGTTTTCGAAGCCGTCGAAATTTTCAAAAATATATGTCTTAAATTTATCGGTATATTCACAGATGAAATCCTTTGGCTCTTCCATTGACGCATAAGAACGCAAATCTCTTGAAGCGGGATGCAGGAGCGCACACATCAAAAGCCAATCGCTCAGGTATGTGCAGTCTCTGACAACATAGGGAGAAACCTTGGTTGACGACACGAGCTTTGCCCCTGTTTTCTGAACATAACTTCTCAGGTTCTTATTAGCAGAAACCATTATCAGTTTTTCCTTTGCTCTTGTCATGGCAACATAGAGCACCCGAAGTTCCTCGCTCATTTCACTTCTTCTTATTTCGAGGGAAATGGCGTCACGGGGCATTGTGGAATAATTGCACGAAAGCTTATTATCCCGACGCTTCGATGCAAATCCCAGCTTACCGTGTAAGAGTACATTCTCCTTGCTGTCGGAAATGAACATTCGGTGAGTGTTGGCTATGATACACACAGGAAATTCAAGTCCCTTTGAAGCGTGGACAGACATTATTCTTACTGCGTTCTTATCACTGCCCTCGGCATCCACCGACGCCGGCAAATCACTGCCTTCGTATTCAAGTCGGGTGAGAAAACTCACAAAAGCAGAAAGACCTTTAGTTACTCCCTGCTCAAATTTTGCGGCATAATCAACCAATAGTTTGAGATTACCCACACAAGCTTTTCCGAAAAAAGCTGTGGCTACGGAAATAAAGTTTGTGTACTCATAAAAAGCACTTACGAACACATCGGTGGACTCGGTAAAGGAAAGTGTTCGGAGATAGCCTAAATCTTCAAGAAATCTCTTGGATTTTTCGTTGCCGGTTTCGGCAAATTCGCAAAGTGCCACATAGAGCTGTGCTTTTTTATTTGTACATCTTATCTGTGCCATTTCATCGGGGGTGAATCCGTAGATTGGTGACATCAAAACCGATGCTAAAGGAATATCCAAAAGGGGATTATCAATAATTTTCAGAAAATTGACGCAGAGCGCCACCTCATCGGAGGAAAGAAACTCCTCTTTTCCGCTGCACACAGCAGGTACACCGCATCGCTTGAGTTCCCGGGCGTAAAGGTCAGCATACTTGTTGGCGCTTCGCATCACTATGGCGAAATCTCCGAAATTAAGTGTCGGCACACCGTCTGCAATACTGTCCTTGCGCATTTTGTAAATCATTTTACCAAGGTATCTTGCCTCGGCTGCTGCTGCGTCCTCTTCACCCAATGCATCCATGTCAATCAAATGAAGCTCGACACAGGGTGAATCCGTATCGGAATACTCGGCACCGGGAACCAAACACTCCTCGGTGTTGTACTCAAGGTCGCCCATCTCAACGGACATGAGAAGCTTAAAAGTAAAGTTTACATAATCGGTGACTTCCTTACGGCTTCTAAAGTTTTTTTCCAAAATCACCTTTGCAGGATAATTATCGTCATCTTTACTATACAGAGGTAATTTATTTTTCCTGTTGAGAAATATCTCGGGCATTGCCTGACGGAAACCGTAAATGCTCTGCTTAACATCACCTACTGCAAAGAGGTTTTTCCCCTGATGGCTTACGCTGTGATATATCAAATCCTGCACTTCGTTGGCATCCTGGTACTCATCCACCATAACCTCGTCAAATCTATCGGACACAAGGGGGGCAATCTTTGTAGGTACATACTTGCCCTCAGGATTTACACTAACCAAAAGATTAAGCGCCCAGTGGGAAATATCGGAAAAATCAGCAACATTCTTTTCCCTTTTGATTTTGGAGAAGTTTTCCTCAAAAATCTTCACTGTTGAAAACATTTCGGCAACCAAAGGGTAAAGTGCCTTAATATCCGCAATGCACTCCTGTTCGGTAGAGGAAAGCAATTTTTTGATATTGCCTACAGTTGCTTTGAGTACATCTCTGTTTCGGGCAACCTTTATCTTTACAGGATGGTCAGTGTAGCCTCTGGCATTAAGTCTGCCGGTATTGAAGGCTTGTGCCGCCGTCACGGCTTCGTCATAGGTTCCTGTTTCAAGAGTTTTTTTGAGATGATTCAGGTATGTAAGGTCCGAGCCTAAAAGGTCTGAGACTTTTGATAACAGGTCAGGCTCTTCCCTCAGCAATTCAAAAGAGGAGTTTGTCAGTTCAATACAGTAGTCCACCGCAGAGCTTACATAACGAAGTATCACTCTGCCCCACACTGTGTCTGAGATATTTTCTGTTGCTTCGTAATAAGAAAGCTTTTCGCGAAGCCATAAATCCGAAAAAGGATGAGAACACAAGAAGTCGTAAAATTTGAAAATTTGTCTTGAGATATTTGAATCGTCACGGGCAGTTGAGAGTGCTTCTACTAAGTTGTGGAACTCTTTGCTTTCGCTGTCATATTTATACTCAAAGGTTTCTCTTAAAGCATCCTGCTTCAAAAGTGACAACTCGCCTTCGTCTGCAATGCGGTAATCATCGCTTATGGAAAGCTCATGAGAAAACTCCTTCACAAGATTGGTGCAAAAGCTGTCCACAGTGGAAATATTTGCAAGGGGCAGACGCATAAGTTGGCGTCTGTACCAGGCATTGTCGGGGTTTTCTTTGAGAAGTTCGGTAAGTTTTTTTGAAATTCTGTCCTTAAGCTCTGCTGCGGCCAAATTTGTAAAGGTAACAATGAGGATTCTGTCGATTGAGGTGGGGTTTTCGGGGTCGGTAATTCGCCTTATTACCCTCTCGACCAAGGCGGCGGTTTTGCCTGAGCCTGCCGCGGCGCTTACAAGAATCGAACCGCCTCTTGAATCAATGGCAAGTTCCTGATTTTCAGTCCATTTCGGCACAACTTTCATCCTCCTTTCTGTCGCTGTAAAGCTCAGTCATAATCTCATCCCGGTCAAGCCTGAACACATTGTTTTCTCTGTCACCCTCACGGTGATTGCAAATACTGTGGTAGGGACAGTATTTACACGCGTCATAAGTGCCCACCGTGGGTACTGCATCTAATACACCGTCTTTTAGTTCAAGTGCCATTTTGCCGATAATACTGTCTATTTTTGAGAATATTGCTCCAAAATCCTCAAGTGTAGCAAGGGCATCTGCGCCGGACTTCACACCGTCTTCTTTGAAGGACACCGGAAGGAATACTCCAAGCATCTCCTTTTCCATAGCGGATAGGACATCTTCGTCACGCAGAAGCAGCCCGTTGCATCTAATCTGCTTATAGATATTTGCCTTTACCTCATCGGAAGACTGGTATTTTTCGGCTTCAACGGTGGGTACAACAGCAGGTGAATAGAGAATGCCTGCAGGTATAACGCCATCTGCGTACCTGCCTTCTTTACTGCCGGTTATAACTGACAGATAAATAAGCATCTGCAGGTTAAGACCGTAAAGCACATCGGAAAGTCTGAACACCTTTGTGCCTGTTTTGTAGTCGACTATTCTTATGTATTTTTTTCCGTCATGCTCATAAATATCGGCACGGTCAACCTTTCCTTTAATTATTACCTTATCACCTGTTGGCAGGTTCAGTGTATAAGCAGGCACATCCTTGCCGATTTCAAGCTCAAAGGCATCAGGGGTAAATTTACTTTGAGAAAGCTCATCAATCAAATGAATCAAGAGTTTTTTTACCGATTCCCGAACCCGTGTAAAGAGATAGAGAAGCCGCTTTGACTTATCCTCTATATTGCCAAGCTTACTCTCAATATAACTTTGCATAATATGGGTAATTTCTCGATCAATGTCGTCTTCCGTAAGTGCCGTAAGTTCATCTTTTGAATGGGATTTAACGAAGTTTTCGAGAATATAGTGGATGTATGAGCCGTATTCCATAACATTAAGTTCCGCTTTTCGTCGCTCCTTCAGTCCCAATCCGTACTGACAGAAGTAGCTGAATTTACACATGTGGAACTTTTCAACCCTTGTGGGAGATAAGTACAAATCCTTTCCGTAAAGTTTTTCGGAAATCGCCCTATCTTTTATGGTCATTGGCTCACGGGTATAGGCTCGGTTTAGTGCTTCAACACTTCCCAAATACTCCTCGCTGTGAGAGTAGTAGTCACAAAGTGCCAATGTGAGATCATCGCTGCCGCCAAATCGCCTTGAATAGAGGGAAAACGACGGTTTTTTTGCCCACACATCATCAATGGTGTCCTCAAGTTTGCTAAAGTTTTCCATACGCTCGGCAAGTTTGGGAAAAAGCCTGAAAATTTCATCAAAAATCTCGGATTTTTGATTTTCGCGAGAGTTCACCTCCCGGGTGGGGAAGCTTACAAAAAGCTTTTCAGATGCACTGGTGAGTGCATAGTAACAATGGTAACGCTCTCTGGTGTATTCAAGCTCAACGGAAGCCTCAGAAAGCAAGCCCAAATCGGTAAGTGCTTGACGCTCCGCGCTTGTAAACAGTCCCCCTGATGTACCTACTCGGGGGAAAGTGCCTTTCACCGCACCCATGATAAACACAGCCTTTTTATCTGAAAGACGAAGCCTCTCAATGTCGCCCACGGTAACTTCATCCACTGCTTTTGGAATAAAAGCCAGGTCAAGACTCAGAAACTCAAGTTTTAAGAGTTCACAGTAGGTTTTCGGCGAAATTTTTCGGCTGCCGATTATATCTACTGTATTATCAAGTGTTTCGATAAATGCATCCCAAAGGCGAAGCTGCTCTTCACTCAGTCGGTGCTCTCCCCTGCTTGTTAGGTTAGTTGCAAGTAAATCAATTGTATCGGGAACTTTGTAGGTTAACATCAGATTGTAGAGTGCTCGGCTGATCTCAAGCGCAGTGGCGTCCTTTACACTGTTTGCAAACATCTCAAGAGGCTCTAAAAGGAACTTTCTTACTCCTTCAATTCTCTTGAGGGTTTCATCGTTTTCAGTGTTTTCTCTAAAGTCAAATCCCTCAGGACTGTCTGTAAAGGGTTTCAGGAGTTTTTTTCCGCTGAAGGACCAAGTAAACAGATAATTTTCAAACAAGCTTGCATCCACATCGCTAATGGGAAGCAAACCTGACTTCAAGAGATTAATTACGCTGTCATTTTGATAACCGTTATTTACACACTCAAATACGGATACAACCAGTTTCATAAGAGGACTTGAAAGTACATTTTTAGGAGAATCCATAAAATGAGGGACTTCATAATTATTGAGAGTATTGTTAAGCACGGTTCTGTAGGGCGCAAGGTCACGGCAGATTATAGCAATATCTTTGTATTTGTAGCCTTCTTCCATGACAAGTCGCTTGATATTTTTTGCAACAAAATCTACTTCATCAAAAATATCCTTGCTGTAATCAAGAACGATGCTTTGAGGAATTTCATCGAAAGTTTCAAGCTCATCATCAGCAAAAATGCCGCGGAAAGCGTTTTCCTCCACTAAGCTCAGTTCAGGATTTTCAAAAAAGCCCTTGTATGTACAGTACTGTGTAGGAAGTTCTTTTATAGTATTCTTGCGTGCAGACAAGCGAACCTTGCTCTGACTTTCCCGGGAGACGGTGAAGATGCTGTCGGGGGTGCTTTTGCAGTCATCCGGAAAGGTTACGAGCATCTCACTGCACATTGCCATAAGAAGCTCCAATATATCAAGCTCAAGCTGAGGAAAACTGAGGAAAGAATCAACGCAGATTACATAGTCCTCGAAAAGCTTGTTTTCAAGCAGTAAATCATAGCAAACCGACAGCTCGCCGTCAGGGTCTTCGAAGGAGGAGCCGAGCAGCGCATCATAAGCTCCGAGGACAATTTTCACATCGTGGAGTTTATCTCTGAGGTTTTCGGTCAAATCCCCATCGTCAATCTGTGCTATGTCGCTTTTGTTGCGGATTAGTTCGTAACGGGTGGAGAGCATCATATTGATGACATTTGCCCGGTTGTATGAATCGGAATAAACCTTGAGTGCATGGGAGGTTTCCTCTAAAGCCACGCTCATAAGCAAAGTTTTGACGCAGTCCGACGCCAAAGTCTTAGGTATATATCCGCTTTTTTCGAAAACATAATCACACAGTCTTGAAAATCCCATAACCTGAACGGAGGCGGAAAGTGTGGGACCTAAATCGTTTAGAAATGCTTTTTCGGTTTCAAAAGTCATTTGGTCGGGTACGAGCATAAGAAGTTTTTGTCTTCCCTCACGGGCAAGCTGTGAAAGATAATCCCTTGTATATTTTGTTTTTCCGCTTTTTCCCGGGCCTAATATAAATTTCAGCACTGTTTCACAACCCTTCTTTTATCTGCTGAACAATTCACACATTTTAGAAAAACACTCCACTATTTTGAATCTGAATTCATATTTGCTGTCGGAGGTTATGATTTTGTATTCCCTATCTGTCAGGTTGTCCCGAAGGGAGTCGGACTTAGCATCTGAGTATATACAAAGAGAGGGATACATTACGCACCACCAGTTCTTACCCTTTGCCTTGCCGATTTCAATTCTCAAGGCATCGTAAAGCCCCGACGGCATTGTTATAGATTCATAGTATCGTGTATCGAAGTACATTTTGGTTATCTTGAGCTTTACCGGATAGTCAAAGCCTTCGTCGAGAATCACCTGCTGTGCCACAGACTGAATCTCATCAAGATTTATGAGTACTGTGTTCATGGCTTCCTGCTTGCTGTGGACATCTTTCAGAAGTTCCTCACTGTAGGCAATTACCTCATCACGAACCTTGAGCTTCAGCGCCTGATCCTCTTTGGAATCGGAATTTGCAAGGATATGGATTCTAAACACCTTATCACTTATCTCTTTACATTCACCGGAAAAAGTTACAGTTGAAGCCAAAATAGTGATAATCATACCTACAACTAAAGCTTTTACAAACCTTTTCATTATAAAAAACCTGCCTTTAATCAGTTGTGAAATGATTGTTGACAGGTTTTTTACCTCTTATTCAGAGAATTTACTCAGGAAGAATCTCGCAACCTACCTTTACGGGTTCAGTCACGAAAACTTCCTTATATTCTTTTTGTAATTCTTCTGCGCATTTTACAGCCGCACTCTTGCTGATGAAGATACCGAAAACAGCAGAACCCGAACCGCTCATAGCCGCACCCAAAGCCTTTTTTCCGTACATAATCTTCTTGACCTTGTTGATTTCGGGAAGGCAGAGCACCTCTTCAAAATCGTTGTGGAGAAAGTCGGAGACATTTCGCACGCTTGCGCTGAAAAGGGCGGGAATACACAGGTCGGTGTAGGAGTATGTACCGCCTGTTCGTTTATCCGCAAGGGCATAAGCCTCGGCAGTGGAGATTGAAATCTCCGGCTTGCAGATAACAATATGGCATTTCGGAAGATTACGGGTCTTTTTGAGAGTGGTACCGGTGCCTGTTGCGTGGCAGGTTCCGCCCACAATACAGAAAGGCACATCAGCGCCAACCTTTGCACCTATCTCGCAAAGCTCGGATTCCTTAAGATGTGTTTCGTACATTCTGTTGAGAATCACAATAACTGCGGCACCATCGGCACTTCCTCCTGCAAGACCTGCACCGAAAGGTATCTTCTTCTCGATGTGAATTGTCATATTCCCGTGTCCCATTTTGCAGTAACTAAAGAATGCTTTTGCCGCTTTGTAGGCAATGTTACTGCTGTCACAGGGCACACCCGGTCTGTCGCAGGTTACTGTAATTTCGCCGTCTGCATCGGGTGTATCGCCGGGTTCGGCTGTTACCGTGACGGTTTCATACAGAGAAACCGCCTGCATAAGCATGGAAACATCATGGTAACCGTCGGGGCGTCTTCCCAAAATATCAAGAGTTAAGTTGATTTTAGCCGGCGCTTTTGCACTTAGTCTCATACATTCAGCTCCTGTAAAAATTCCTTTATTCTGCTAATTGCCTCTTTAAGATGTTTGAGTGAATATGAGTATGATACTCTGACATATCCTTCTCCGCTTTCGCCGAATGCGTTTCCGGGCACTATTGCCACCTTTTTTGAGGCAAGAAGTTTTGTGCAAAATTCCTCAGAGGTAAGGCCGGTGGATTTGATACAAGGGAACGAGTAAAACGCACCGTTGGGCTCAAAGCATTCCAGTCCCATTGCATTGAACTCCCCCACAACATATCTCTTGCGCATCTCATATTCGTCTCGCATTTTATCAATATCTTTATCGCCGTTTCTCAAAGCTTCAATCGCTGCATACTGCGCAACAGTAGGCGCAGACATAATTCCGAACTGATGAAGTTTTGTCATCATATCAATAATGGGTGCAGGGCCCATTGCGTAACCCAGTCTCCAGCCGGTCATGGCAAACGCCTTTGAGAAGCCGTTGATGACAATTGTTCTCTCTCTCATACCCTCAATAGAAGCCAAGGAGACGTGTCTGTCACCGTAAGTAAGCTCGCTGTAGATTTCATCAGAGATTACCATAAGGTCATGCTTAATGATTACTTCTGCAATGGCCTCCAAGTCACCACGGCGCATAATTGCACCTGTGGGGTTGTTGGGATACGACAAAACCAAAAGCTTGGTTTTGGGGGTTATGGCATCCTCAAGCTCCTGAGCAGTTAAACGAAAGCAGTTTTCCTGCTGAGTGTTGATAACAACGGGTGTTGCACCTGCCATAAGGGTAAGTGGCTCATAGCACACAAATGAGGGCTGATGAATCAGCACCTCATCACCGGGATTTAAGAGACAACGCATAGCAAGGTCCAACGCTTCGCTGCCTCCTACCGTTACCAATATTTCCTCCTTTGCGCTGTATGTAAGATTATACTTTCTCTTGACAAAAGAAGAAATCTCATCCCTGAGTTTTTCAAAACCCCGATTCGGTGTGTACCATGTTCTGCCCTTTTCAAGTGAGTCAATAGCCGCTTTGCTCACATGCCACGGAGTTCGAAAATCCGGCTCACCGATAGAGAGGGAAATAACATCGTCCATCTCACTCACTATGTCAAAGAAGCGCCTGATTCCCGAGGGCTTGACCTGTTGAATGGTATTATTAAGTCGCTTAGTGTAATCCATCAGAACTGCATACACCTTCTTTCGTCGTCCGGTATCTCGGAAAGAATAACTCCATCATCCTTGTATCTCTTAAGGATGAAGTGGGTTGCTGTTGAGAGAATACCGTCAAGTGCAGAGAGTTTTCTGGACACAAAGGACGAAATATCCTGAATTGTGTCGCCCTTGACAATCAAGGCTAAATCGTATGTACCCGCCATAAGATAAACGGATGCAACCTCGTCAAAACCCACAATTGTTTCGGCAACTTCATCAAAGCCTTTTTCCTTCAAAGGAGTTACTTTCAGCTCAATGTAGGCAGTAACGCCCGAGTCCTCAACATTCTCGAAGTCCACAATAGCTCTGTGTCCTTTGATAATGCCGTTTTTCTCATAGTCGGCAATTCTTGTCTCAATAGCATCCTCTTCCTCGCCTAAAATATTGGCAAGTTCCGAAGTTGTATAGTCGGAATTTTCGCTTAAAATTCTGAGTAATTTATCCATGTATAAATCTCCTTTATAATAATAGTTAAACAGATGCTGTTTGGGTGGCATCAATAAAGTTGAGTAAATCTGCACACACTGCAGTGGCGACGCAAAACAGTTCCCGGCTGTCATTTTTTACATCCAAGACATAGTAACCGTCGGTGATGAAATGCACCCCGTCCTGAATCATAACAACCGAGCTGTCTGCATCCACAAGCTGAAAGGAGCGTCCGATGGGCTCCCGGTCTATTCGCCAGCTGATACCGTGAAAGCGGAACACGGGATTCTGCGGTCCTCCCCATACGGAGATATAAAAACGCTCATTTTCATCTCTGATACTGAAAAGGTGTGCAAAATGCATGGGGGCCACTTTGATTGTCAGCATCGGCACTCCGTTTCTTGTAGAAACGACCATAATTTCGGTCAGTGACTTCTTACAGCCTGTAACTTTGTAACGCAAACAGTATGTTTCGTCATAAACCGAAAAACGCGTACCCACATCGCTAATATCTTTCCTCATAAAAAGCTTCATTTATATCACCTGCATTCGAAATTAGGTAATTATAGTATATGAAAGCAAAAGATTCAAATTAGTTTTTTCTGAAGATTTCTGCCGAGGAGTTTGAATCTGCCTCGACGAGTGTAACCGAAACCAATGGCATAACAGGCGGTATATCCCATTATCAGCCAAAAGCTCATAACGAGGAAAGTAGCATCAAAGAGAATGGTTTTCTCAACCATCGAATACACAAAATACGCAAAAATAAAGGCAAGCAAGCAAGGATATACGCTGTGAGTCATAATCCTGCGCTGTACAAGCCACACAGGACACACCATCGAAAGATAACGGATAATGAAAATGACAAACAGTATGAAACCCACAAGGCCTGCGGTTACTAAGATAGTGTAAAGTCCGTTGTGAAGATCCGCGGCGGAAATCTGAATGAGTCCCTCCAAATCCTTATGAAAATTCACTCTGCCCGTTACTTCGACAATACTGTTGTGCAGATTGCCTTTTCCGATTCCGAAAATGGGATTCTGCAGGAAAATTTGAAGCCCCGCCTTCCAAAGAAACAGTCGGCTTGTAACGCCTGTGTCAGTTTTGGGGTTAAAGACCGTGCTGCTTGTGAGTTTATCCGTTGCCTCTTGACTTAAGCCGCTGTTTTCAGAAAACAGCGAAACAACGCCAATACGGAAGGCAGTCCTCAAAAACAGCATAAGAGTCACCATAACCGCACCGGCTACCAAAAGCATCGCCACACGGGTGAACACTTTTCTGAAATTGAGGTCATCAATCATAGAAAAAAGCTTCATAACGATGATTATGACAACATAAGCGACGATAAGAAGCAAGCTGGCGGTGCTGTCGCACAGGAGAAGCGCTATTGAATTAAGAATCACACAGCTTGCAAGCCAAATTCGGCTCACACGCTTTTGCCCGGACTCTGCAATAAAATTCTGTTTTGTCAGCATGTGACAGAAAATAATGGAAATAGCAGACACATAGCCCTGATAGTTGGGATTGGTATAAAATCCCTTGAAAACTCCGCCTTGATAGTACATATAGCTGTCAAACTTACCGGAAGTAAAGAACAAAAGCAAAAAGCCTATCAAGGTGAACAGGGTTGCAAGGTAAACAAACATCCTTGCCATAAGGTAAAACTCCCAACGGAAAGGTACATTCTTTTCGGTGTGTATTCCGTAAAACATAAAGAAACACACACAACAGTTCAGGAGCATAAAGATATTATAAGCAACGGTATTGAAGTCCTTATTGATATTTACAAGAATCGTCACAGAGAACGAAAGAAGAAACGCCACAAGCCACAGTCCGAAAAACATCTTCTTATAGGTGTGCTTGACGAAAACAGAATAAACACTCAGTGCAAGTCCCCACACAAACAATCCGTAAATAACGAAATAAGCGGCTTTTTCCACATACATAACCATCCAAAAAAACAGAAACATCATGTATGAAAGCCTAAACAGCGAGGTATCAAGAAAGAGCATTTTGATTTTTTTAAGCATAATGTTACCTCAAAATAGTATCAGGTAAATACTTCCTTAACAGTTTTCAAAATTAAATAAATGTCCCGTCTGAAACCGAACCTTGAGATATACTTAAGGTTGTACTCCATCTTTTGGGGCAGGATAGTTTCAACATAGACTTTGTCCACATCTTCTGCCTTATCTAAAAGCTCTGCCTCATCCTTAAAGGTGATGCTTGCCAGAGAGGTTACTCCGGCAGGCATTAAAAGAGTGGCATTCATCTCATCGGTGTACTGCTCCACATAAAACGGCACCTCAGGACGCGTACCCACAATACTCATCTTGCCGCTTAAAACATGGAAAATCTGAGGAAGTTCGTCAAGACGGTACTTTCTCAGCACCATGCCGATACTCGTAACTCTGTCGTCATCAGAGTGGGTCAGTTCGCCCTTTTTATCGGCATCCACAACCATGGTACGAAATTTCCAAATTCTGAAGTGCTTACCGTAGGTTGTCACCCTCTCCTGCTTATAAATCGCAGGGCCTTTTGAGGTGAGTTTTATAATAACAGCAATCAAAAGCATTGGTAAAGACAAAACAAAAATACCGATAACTGCAATAAATATGTCCAAAACCCGTTTAAAAAACAAGCTCTTCTTCTTTTTAACTAAAATATCATAATAAGGCTTTACACCGTCGGTTCTCAAAAAATCGGGCAAATCCTCAAACTTTTTCAGTATCATAGATACCCTCCGTACCAGACATAGATATATACAGTAATATTATACTACTTAATATGCAAATTTTCAACTATTATTAGCACAAAAAGAACAGTATGATTACAACCGGCTCAATATACAGTCCCTTCACGAATATCCTTTAACTTCAATATTCCGAAATTACTAAAAATTACACTTTTCACCCTTGACTAAAACAACATATACAGTTAAAATTATTATAGAAAACTTAAGGAGGAAACTATTATGGACAAAGACTATTCCCCCGACTTAATCACACTTATTGATGAAGATGACGTGGAGCATTGCTTTGAGATTCTCGATACAACAGAATATGAGGGCAAGGAGTACTACGCTCTATACCCTGTTTTCGAATCTCCCGAGGAGGAGCTTCTCTCAAGCGGTGAATACTACATTATGGAAGCCTCCGCAAACGGAGACGACTTTGAACTTTCCGAAGTTGACGATGACGATCTTATTGACGCACTCAGCGAGATCTTCGAAAATCATTTTGAAGAGAAATTCTCCGATGAAGAATAATAAATCTTTCTTTTGAGTATAGTATATTATATCCTGCCTGATGCGTGAATGTCGCAAAATAACCCTACAACCTTTTAATAGGGAGCTTTACTCCGTTAGTGGCGTGCAGACCTCCTCATTTGAGACGAAGGGAGCCAAAAGCTATCGGGAGAGCACCCACCTGCTTTATTTAGTAGCAGGTTATCTAAGCGACAGTACGGTCAGGCGGGTTTTCTAATAGTTATTCTTTTAATTTTCCACAGATTTTTCTGTAAAAAACAAAATATAATAGGACTTGGAATTTTTTCCGCCTAAATTTCAGGAGTAAATATGAAAATATCGGTTTTAGGCTGCGGCAGATGGGGCAGTTGTATTGCTTGGTATCTTGACAAAACAGGTCATGAGGTGCTTTCCTGCGGACTTGCGGATGCACCCGAGTTTATAGAACTTAAAACCACAAGACATAACGATTATCTCTCTTTTCCTCAGAGTATTGAGATTAGTTCGGACTTAGGTTTCGCCATACAGAGAGCAGAAATAATCGTAATCTCTATTTCTGCTCAACATCTTCGTGAATATATGGCTGACATCTCAAAATACAACCTTGACGGTAAAGTTATTGTGCTGTGTATGAAGGGTGTTGAGGAATCAACGGGACTGAGGCTCTCCGAGGTTGTGGGAAGCTTTGTTGACGAGGAGAAAACTCCCATAGCCGTTTGGGTGGGTCCCGGTCATCCTCAGGATTTTGTCAGAGGTATTCCCAACTGCATGGTTATTGACAGCAAAAACGAAGAAGTTAAAAAGATGCTTGTTAAGAATCTTTCAAGTTCACTAATCAGAATGTACATAGGAAACGACTTCATAGGCAGTGAAATAGGTGCAGCCGCAAAGAATGTAATCGGTATTGTTGCCGGCATGCTCGACGGTATGAATTACCAGTCCCTCAAGGGTGCGCTTATGGCAAGAGGTACTCGTGAAATTGCAAGGCTTATTGAAGCAATGGGCGGTAATCCCCTTTCTGCATACGGACTATGTCATTTAGGTGACTATGAGGCAACCCTCTTCTCAAAATGGAGCCACAACAGAATGTACGGCGAAAAATATGTCCGGGGTGACAAGTTTGAAAAACTTGCCGAGGGTGTTATGACGACTAAGGCACTTAAAAAGCTTTCTGCAAAATATAATGTGGACATGCCCATAGTGTCTGCACTTTATGATGTTCTGTTCGAAGAAAAACCCTTTGAGAAAGCGATAGAAGAACTTTTTGACCGTTCCGTAAAACAGGAATTTTGATATCGACATGAAATATTATTGGCAGTCACTTAAAAAGTGGCTGCCGTTTTTTGTTCCCGTAATTCTGTTTTTCCAAAGAGAAATGCCGAAATAATTTTGTGCGTATATGCTTTCATAAAAAAACAGCACCCACATAAGTGAGTGCTGAAATTCGATAAAATATCTAAGCTGTTAGCAAAATTACTTAACCATGGATGCAACTTCTGCTGCGAAGTCATCCTGACGCTTCTCGATGCCTTCGCCCTTCTCATAGCGAACAAAACCTGTGATGGTAATGTTGCCGCCGAGAGCTTTAGCGGTGGAATCGGTGTACTGCTTAATATTCATCTTGTTGTCCTTAACGAACTCCTGATCTACAAGGCAGTTCTCCTTGTAGAACTTGCTGATCTTACCCATAACGATCTTATCAGCAATAGCCTCGGGCTTGCCCTCGTTGAGAACCAACTCACGCATGATCTTCTTCTCATGCTCGAGAATCTCAGCGGGAACAGCATCTGCATTGAGGTACTGAGTGTTAAGAGCAGCAATCTGCATTGCGATATCCTTGCCGTATGCTACAAACTCAGCGGAAGCGGTATCAACATCGGTGTCGAATGTTACCATAACGCCGATTTTGCCTCCTGCGTGTACATATCCGACACAAGCTGTATCAAAACGCTCGAAACGTCTGATCTGGAGATTCTCACCGATTGTGAGAACTTTCTCCTGAAGGAGAGCCTCAACAGTCATATCTGTGCCGTAAGCTGTGCAAGCCTTGAGAGCATCAACATCAGCAGGAGCATTTTCAATAACTGTAAGTGCACAAGTCTTTACGAAATTCTGGAAGTCCTCGTTCTTAGCAACGAAGTCAGTCTCAGAGTTAACCTCGATAACAACACCGAGTGTGTTTGTGTCGTTTGTGAGAGCGTATGCAATACCCTCTGCTGCAATTCTGGAAGCCTTCTTAGCCTGCTTAGCGAGACCCTGCTCTCTAAGGAAGTCAATTGCTGCGTCCATGTCACCGTTTGCTTCGGTAAGAGCCTTCTTGCAGTCCATCATACCGCAACCGGTCTTCTCTCTTAATGCCTTAACATCCTGTGCAGTAAAAGCCATTATATATCATCCTTTCAAAAGTTATAATCAAGTGTTAGTTGTAACAAAAATTACTCTGCAGCCTCTTCGGTCTCTGCCTCTGCTTCTTCCTCAACAGCAGCAGCGCCCATCTGGCCCTCTCTGCCCTCGATAACAGCTGAAGCCATAGCACCTGCGATGAGCTTAACAGCACGGATAGCGTCATCGTTGCCGGGGATTACGTAATCAACTTCGTCGGGATCACAGTTAGTGTCAACGATAGCAACAACGGGAATACCGAGCTTGTGAGCTTCTGCAACAGCAATCTTCTCTTTTCTGGGGTCAACGATGAAGAGTGCACCGGGCATCTCCTCCATATCCTTGATACCGCCGAGGAACTTCTCGAGCTTCTCGATTTCAAGGTTTAATTTGATAACTTCCTTCTTGGGAAGGAGATCAAATGTGCCGTCAGCCTCCATAGCACGAAGCTGCTTAAGTCTGCCGACGCGTCTGCGGATAGTTGTGAAGTTTGTGAGCATACCGCCGAGCCAACGAGCGTTTACATAGTAAGCGCCTGCACGCTCAGCCTCTTCTTTGATGCTGTCCATAGCCTGTTTCTTTGTACCGACAAAGAGAACTGACTTGCCCTCAGCAGAAAGATCACGAACAAAGCTGTAAGCGTCTTCGAGCTTCTTTACTGTTTTCTGAAGGTCGATAATGTAGATACCGTTTCTCTCGGTGAAGATGTACTCGGACATCTTGGGGTTCCATCTTCTTGTCTGGTGACCGAAATGAACACCTGCTTCAAGAAGCTGTTTCATGGATACTACTGACATGTTTATTCCTCCTAAGGTTAAACCTCCGACAGACCTTTGAATTTTGCCGCTAATACCGGGAATTTTACTCCCCGATACACCAAATGGGCAAGTCTGCCGTGCGTAGTGCCTAAATATTTTACCAAATACTTTTGCCAAAGTCAAGCATTTTCTTTAGGTTTTATGGGATTTTTCTCAATTTTTTGCAAAAGAAAAAGCAGCCGTTTAACGACTGCTTAACAGATTGCGTTTTGTGTTTTCAGATGATTACCATCTGTCGAAGAATCTGTGGCTGTTGTGCTCAACAACAAACTCCTGTGACTCATGCCATCCGCTTGTGCAGATGTTAGGTGCGTAGAAGTAAATAAGTGTGTGCTGTACTGCTGCGCCGCCCTCATCAAAAATGAACTTAACTGCATCAATAACATTCTGGTTGGGAGTGTTGTAGAGTGAACCGTAGTAACCGCAGCTTGTTCTTACTGCTTCGACGGATTTGTAACCGTCGGTTACCATGGTGTCGCGGATTGCCTGTGCAACAAGGGCTGCACCGATGAATCCTTCGCCGCCTGCTTCACCCATTACGAGATGCTCAAGAATATCTCTGTCGTAAGAATCAAGAGAAATACTGTAAGATACATAGTTGGGGTCAGGGTTAGCAATATTCAGAAGATACTTACCGTCTGCAGAAGCAGTAGTTACCTTTGCCTCGCTTGAAACAGGAGTTTTTACTTCCTGTGTCTGTGCTGCGGCTTTGTCCTCTTCAATCTGAGCTAAAGTTTCCTCTGTATTTTTCTTAGCTGTGTCAAATGCCTGTGCTCGTGAAGTTGCTTCGGCATCCGTGGTGTCGGCTACACTGTCAAGTACAGAATCCATAACTGTCTTGTTCATAGCGTCAGCCTCTTGTACTGAAATATCAGCTGTGGTCTGTGCGCTTACAAAGAATGCGGCACAGGGAACAAAAACGATTGTAGCGATGAGTGATAATGATATTACAGCAGCAAACCTTTTGAAATTAATCTTCAAAAATTCGTCCTCCTTATTTCCGGGCACACAACACTATTTAGTATTGCGGGTATTCTTTTGAATACTGCCCTTGACAACTCAGCCGAAAATGTCACTTCGAAATATCAGTCCAAGGTTCCCTTAGGCGGAATCATAAATTTTGAACATCCATTCCGATTTTCGAAAGCGTTGCTTTTTAGCATATCTCAGCTAAATCACACAATCTTGAGTATGATTAAAGCACAAATAATCACAAATTGCAAAATTGTAACAAATTCATTATAATTCTTATACGGAATGATAATTGAGTTATTTTTCGTAGTTAGAATTATTCTTCGTTGTTTTGCACAATTTTTCACTATAAATTTCGTCACAGTTGCGAAAGGGCACAAACTTTCAAAAGTCGCAGATTAGCTAAAAACTTTCTGCTGCCTCGGCTTTTTTTGTTGAGATTTGATATCTGAGCATACTAATATGGTATCTTCGCCGATTAGCTCAATTTCGCTCCAAGGGATAATAATATCCTCGCCCCTGCCGAAAAATCCGAAATATTTGGGTCTGCCGTAGACTATTATGCACTTTACCTGTGATGTGCAGGTATCAATCTCCACATCGTCTGCAAAACCCAAACGGCAACCATTGGATTTATTTATTACCTCCTTGTGACGCAAATCTGCTATTCTGCAAACCATAGGGTACGCTCCCCTTTCGCTAACTGTTACTAATATATACTATTGTTTTCCCCTGTGTATGCATAATATACTATTATATATATGAGGATTATTTTGCCGAAAAGTGAATTTTTGCGTATAGTTATTGAAAAATAATATACTTGTGGTAGAATATAGAGCATGGAGGTACGCTATGAATACTCTAAAAAACAGACAGCCAACCTACAAAGGCAGTGCTGTATATACGACAATTCTTTATATTCTTGCAATTCCTACTGCAATATTAATGCTTTCTCCCCTTGTGCTGGGATTTATGAATGAATTTTCCCGAATTGACTCAAATGCAGACCTAATTTATCTTATACTCAGAGGTCTCGGTGCCTTGGGAATCATCGTAGCTGTAAATGCATTAGCAATTTGTAAAAATGTTTTCTTCTGCTCTATACCGTCGTTATTTATATCCGTAGCGGTAGTATTCCCCATGCTCGACAGCATTAATGCACTGATTGAGGCTCAAAGATTTGCAAATGACTACAACATGCCTGCCGATCTGTCCACCTATGTTCTAAGTACTGTCGAGTATGTGCTCTTCTTTCTTGTATCGGTTCTCACATTCCTTTACTGCACCGGAGTGTTAAAGCTTCCTGTTGCGATAATGGCTTTGGGTGTTCCTGCCGCTATGGCCGCCGCCTACACTGTCTACATCAACATTGTGAACTTCGGGATGGATATTTTCCATGTGCTTACTTTTGCTTATGCAGTCACCGCACCCCTGATTCCCGTAGTCATCACCTTGGGGTGCGACAGTAAAAAGGAGAAAACGCCTAAAACCGAAGATTCAAACAAGTACAGAGCCAGGAGGTACAAAAATTGAGAAAAATCAGAAATGCCGTTTTTGCTGAGAATAAGGGGCTCAGTATTGCAATTCTCTCGATTTCCGGCTTTATGCTTTTGATTTCACTTTTCAGCTTAAGTTTTGTTTTTGCGGACGATGTCCCCTATGTTGAGTTGAAATTTAATGAACTGGCTTCACTGATTTCGGTATGTCCGCTGTCCTTCGGTGTCAGCACAGTTTTACTGATGAAAACAAAAAAGCACATATTCGCAAAGCTTCCCTCTTACATAGTATGCACAATAATTGCTGTTGCTTACATTATTTACTTTATAAGTCTCGGTGACGACATAGTAACAGGAGTAATGGGACTTGTGTTTGTTGCCTTCATTGTTTACCCGTTTATTGTGGCGGTACTTACCATCGAGGGCAGAGTTTACAACAGAGTCTTTGCCACCGCTTTTTCGGGACTGCTGATTTTTATTTCTCTTGCGGCTTTTGTTGTACTCAGCATTTACCTCAAGACAATAATGCTCAGTCTTTTACTTCCGGCTTTGGTTTACCTTCAACTGCTTTTGACTGTTCTGAGTTTCAGATTGGAGCCGATAAAAAAGCAGACCGAACAGACCGAGATTTAGTTTACTGTATAATCAGGACCTCCGGCTAAGCCGAAGGCTGACGGGAGGATTGTTTTATAATGACAATCCCTCAGTCAAAACCG
>JAUNJO010000030.1 GCA_030533225.1 Eubacteriales bacterium | reverse complement strand
TCCTCAAATTGAATTACGGGTTCTCTTTAATCGTTGTTCAATTTTCAATGTCCTTACATCGCAATCACAGGTCATTTTTGCGACCCCGTTTCCTGCGGTGCAAGAGTTATTCTACAACAAGAATCTTGAAAAGTCAAGCATTATTTTTAAAAAAATTCAATTTTTTTATATTTTTTTATAAAACGGCTTTTCTATGCGGTTTTGAGCAATATTTTTCTGAATAACTCCGTTCTTCGGTCTGTATTTACATATATATAGTAACGCGCGCGATTATCTTATTTATACTATATTTAATATATAATTTTCGGCCTCTTTTTTATCTATCTTATACAAAGTTAATATAATAATACAATTTAGTAGTGATTTTTTATAAATAGTGTGCTAAAATTAGATTTAGATTAGATTCTTGGAGGTATGTTTCATGGAAAATAAGTACATCATTACTATCGCAAGACAGTTCGGAAGCGGCGGACGCGAAATCGGTAAGGCACTTGCCGACAAACTTCAGGTTCCGTTTTACGATAAAGAGCTTATAACTATGGCAGCAAAAGAAAGCGGTATGGACGCTGAGATTTTTGAGGACGTTGATGAGAAGGCAACAAACAGTTTGCTTTACTCTCTCTCCATGGGACTTTACAGCTTTGGCAACAGTTTTTCTGCTATGGGAGATTTACCTGTCAACGACAGACTCTACATTTTGCAGCACAAAATCATAAAAAAACTTGCTGAAAACGGCCCTTGTGTAATCGTTGGAAGATGTGCAGATTATATTTTGAGAGAGCGTGACGACTGCGTCAACATTTTCTTCCACGCAGACATGGAATACAGAAAACGCAGAGCCGTTGAGGTCAGAGGTGTAGACAAGGCCAGAGCAGAGCAGGTTGTCAACAAAACCGACAAGGTTCGCGCAAACTACTACAGCTTCTATTCAGGTCAGAAATGGGGCTTCGCACAAAACTACGATTTATGTATTGATACTTCAAAGCTTTCTTCTGATGAAATTGTGTCTTTAATTGTGAAGTACCTTGAACTCAAAAAGTAATATGTTATATGTAAGATGAGCCGACTGTCAATCAGTCGGCTTTCTTTATCTGTTGCTTGAAATAACAGCGAGAGGGTCTATTGTTTTTTCTCCGACTCTGACCTCTACATGAACATGGGACAGATCCTGAGCTTCGCAGGGTACAACACCAATTGTACCGATAACATCTCCCCGGGCGATTTGATTGCCCTCAACACAGAATACATTTTCAGACAAACCGCAATAGTACACAGCGAAGTTGCCGTCTCTTACCACTACAACATTGCCCAGCATCTCGTCTTCGTAGACCTTTTCGATTACGCCGTCGCCCATGGCACACACATCTTGACCGGAGTCACCTAAGAAATCTACACCCAGATGACTTCTGTAATCTCCCATAGTCAAGCTGTAGATGGCTTCCTCGGAGTATTCCTTGGAAATTTGGCTTCCGTCTATGGGATAATCCAGACTTTTGGTAACCTGCAACATGGTTTGCAGACTGTCACTTTCGCCTGTGTACGGCTCTGCGGGATCAGACTGCACAACTGTTGTTACAGGCTCGGTTACCGTTGTGGTCTGACCTTCGGTTTCGGTGACAACTACGGTCAGCGGATTATTCACAAGCTGAGTTTCATAGGGCATTGTGGCAACATAGGTAGCCTCGGTATCACCTACGCTTGTGCCGATGCTCATAAAGGTTGCACACAAGGCAAGGCCTATTGCAACTGCGCAAATTGAAAATGCAGTAAAGAATCCGATTTTCTCCCTGCGACTTTTTTGATTTTTCTGATAAGTATATCTTTTCATAAAAGCACCTCCGATTTTATTATTGTCAGAGGAATTTTTATTATTCGCTACTTACACGAAAGCAAAAACAGGAGTGCAAAAATGCACCCCTGTAATGTGGAAAAATTATTGATTTATAGACAAATATATGATATATTAATTGTATGTGTGCCGATTACTTTGAGCCGGTTTTCTTGAGAAGCTTTGTGATTTTGATTCTGCCGAGCATATCGAAAGGCCAATAGAAAGGATAGAGCGACAGCAAAACTGTGAGCAGGAATGCAAATACCATCATGCCTATTCTCAGCACAAGCACATTCTTCCAACCGAACCATTCCGCGCTAAACCAGGTAAAGTCATAGATACCGAATTCGAGATATGCCAGATACAGGAAACGGTGGATAATATAAGGAGCCATTGTGCGGGCGCCGAATTTAGTAAAAATGTTTTTGCGCTTCGGAACCCAAGCAAGGAAGCTAAAGCCTAAGCCGAAAGCACAAAGGTAAAACCAAACTCGCGGTAAAAACCAGAAAACGGGGTTTATTCCTGTATCTTCAAATATTGAAAAATAGTTTACATTACAAGTAATTATTTCGTTAATGCTAAATTGACAGGGACCGTTCTCGCTAAATAAAAACATTATTCCCACCACAGAGCCTACACTCAGCAATAATATTGGAACAGACCACAGCTTTGCTCTTTTAGTCGCGAGCTGCTGCATTTTTCCGGAGGAAATATAGTATCCGCTGAGGAAGAAGGGAAAATGAACAATCATTCTTGAAAAGGATAGGAAATTTCCTATTTTTTCATCGTATCCGATAAGTATTCCCGCTGCGAAAGCTATTGGAAGCATATATTTGGGGTCAATCTTATCAATTACCGGAAGCAGGAGATACCACCAGATAAGGCAGACCAAAAACCATAGGGACGAACGGGGATAGAGCATTGACATGGAGATTCTGTCGTGAAGCACAAAAATCTCAAAAGCACCCACTGCAAGCTGAGACGCAACAAAGTACACTATGTATGTAAAGAGTCTTTGCACCTTGAGTGAGCCGTCGCGGCCAATGTAGCTCTTGGCAAAAAAGCCTGAAATGAATATAAGGCATGGCATATGCAGGGTGTTGATTGCTCTCCACAAAAAAAGAAAATACTGCCCTCCGGGTCCCTCACTCCTAAAAGGTGAAATCGCATGGGCAAGAACAACAAAAAAGATTAAAATGAACTTGGCATTGTCATAAAAATACAATCTGCCCTTTTCGTCAGCATACTTGCTGTCCTTTACTAAAGGAGAGGACTTTGAGGCTACTGTCATTTCGCTAACTTTCCTTTCTTTTTCACTTTAAGTCATAATTTATCAAATTTATATATCATTGTCAACTGATAAAACAAATTACTTCACCGAATTCGGAGGTAAAATATGAGTAAATACAAATTTACCCTTGTTGCACTTGCAAATTGCGACGACGGCTTCGATAAAACAATTGAGAGCATTTTGAAGGCAACAGGCAACCTGAAATATTCTCAGCTTATTATCGCTGATACAGTCTGCTCCGACATGACAAATGCCGCAAAGGATAAGGCTGTTTTCGCAGGCGGCGACAAGGTGGTTTCCGTTGATTGCAAGGGCTTTTCTACCGCAAAGGCTCTGAATATTGCAATTAAGGAGGCACAGGGAGAGTACCTGTTAATCGCAGAGGAGGGGGTAATCTATAAAAAGAAAAACCTCGACGCCCTGCTGAGATACGCAAAAAAACACCCTGAAGCCACCCCTGTTATGGCGGCGGGAACTATTGATAAGAACGAAAAGCTCAAAAAGTATGCCCGTTTTCCCATTGAGAGACAGGGTGTTGTTGACCTATTTGAACTCCCCTACTTCGGACAGACAGCCATATCAACCTTTATATTCAAAACCGAGCTTATAAGAAATATTCCCTTTGACGAGAACATCCACGAGGAATGTAAAAAGAAATTTGTTTTGGAGGCTCTGCTCAAAACCGGAAAAATAATAGTCATAGAAAAGCAATATGTTTTCTACAGCCACGCTTTGGAAAATGACAACAACCTCTTCCATGACCAGCACCACAAATGGTACTACACGGACTCCTTAAACAATTTTATCATTCCCTTTATGAAACAGCTCAAAAGAGAGTATGGTGAGGTTCCGAAATTTGTGCAGTACGCGCTCTCTCAGCTGATCTGCGCAAAGTACGGCAACAACTACTACGAAAATGACAAGGGAGTGCTTTCAAAGGAGGAGGCTCTTGAGTTTTACGAGCTCACCCTTGATGCGCTGATGCTGATTGACAACGCAGTATTCACCGAGGCGGCAATCAGATGTAAGTACATTCTGCGCTGTCTTTGGATGCAGCTTTTGAAAGGAAAGCTTCAAAAGGCAAATATTCCCTACAAATTCTCTCTTGAGGAGGAGCTTATCTCCCTTATAGCAGAGGGTAACGAGCCTGCGAGAATTTCTACCCTCCAGAGCGTAAGCCTCAAAATCAACAACATAAACTATGAAAAAGGTGTCTTTGAATTTGACGGAGAGTTTACCGGAAAGGACTTTATGGAGGCTGAGGACATTGAGCTTTTTGCCGAATACGGCGGCAAAAAGCACAGGATAACCTCCGACCCCATATATCCTCTTTGGAAGTGCTTTGGGCTTTCCTTTGCGAAAAAGTACAATGTACACTTCTTCGTGCCGGAGAAGGACATGGGCAAACTCCGTTTCGGCTACAACTTCTGCGGCAGCTATACCGACCTGCCCATTCACTTTGCAATGCAGTTCTCAAGGCTTCGGCTTCGCTTCGGTAAAGCCTATTGGAAATATAACAGCACACATGCACTTGCAATCAGAGACAACGCCTTCTACACCTTTAAGTGCACAGGAATCAGGCACGTCCTGAGAGAACTCGGGCTCTATATTTCCATGCTCATCCACGGACGAAATCCCATCTCTTCACTTAAGTATATTGCATTCAGAATCATTTACTGCTTTTCCAAGCCCTTCTTTAGAAATAAGAGGATATTCTTTACCTTCGATAAGCTCTACAAAGCAGGCGACAATGGTGAATATTTCTGGAGATACGCAAACAAAGTGGATGACAACGTCGAAACCTACTACGTAATTTCAAAGGACTCCTTGGACTGCCCCAGACTTAAAGCCTACGACAAAAAGCACGTCCTTATTCACAACTCCTTTAAGTGCCGGCTTTATGCACTTCACGCTGAGGCTATTGTGGCAACTCACACCATGGTTATGCAGTACTGCGGTTTCCTAAAATATATGCACCCCTATGTTCTTGACCTTTGGAACAGCAAGGTCATCTGTATTCAGCACGGCTTAACCGTTCAGCAGCTTGCTCAGTATCAGAGGAGAAACTACGACAACACAACCCTCTACTGCCTGGCTTCAAAGTACGAAAAGCAAAACCTCATGCACCCCATCTACGGTTATGAGGAGGACATGCTGAAGCTGGACGGTCTTGCACGCTACGACGGACTTAAAAACAACGATAAAAAA
Source organism: Eubacteriales bacterium (assembly GCA_030533225.1). GTDB lineage: Bacteria > Bacillota > Clostridia > Oscillospirales > Acutalibacteraceae > Ruminococcoides. The sequence continues at coordinate 14,806 of JAUNJO010000030.1, read as the reverse complement.
CTCATTCTCATAACTCCCACATGGAGAAGAAATGTAGTTTCACAGGGCATTGCATACAAGAAAAAGCCATATAACGAGCTTTTCAAAACCACCGAGTACTTCAGACTTTACAACAACCTTATAAGAGACGAAAAACTCATTGAATGTGCAAAGAAAAACGGCTACAATATCACCTACCTTCTGCATCCCGCTATGAGCCCTCAGCTTGAGGACTTCGACGGCAGCGGTTATGTTAAGGTTATTGCCGCATCCGGTGATATGAGCTATGAGGAAATTCTCACCACCTCAAGCCTTATGGTCACAGACTATTCGGGAGTTCAGTTTGACTTCGCCTACATGAGAAAGCCCATTGTCTACTACCACCCCGACACACTTCCTCCTCATTACGAAGCCGGAGGAATAGACTATCCCACACAGGGCTTCGGTCCTATCTGCACCAATCACGAAGCCCTTGTTGACACAATCTGCAAATTCATGGAAAATCAGTGCAGGGCAGAGGACGAATACAAAAGACGCGCCGACGATTTCTTTGCCTTTGACGACCACAATAACTGTGAGAGAATTTACAGGGAGATTCTTGAATTCCTCGAAAAATAATCAGAAAAGAGGTGCAACTCTATGTCTGAAATCAACAAAGAAGAAATTTCCGCCTTTGCCGCCCAATTAGTGGCAGATAAACTCTCCTCGGGCAAGGACAACGGGGAACTTCGGGCAGAAATTGAAGCAAAAATAAACGAAAAGATCGCACACGAAACAGAAAGAAACCAAATTATGCGGAAGTTACAGCTTGAGGAACTTGAGATACTCAGGTACTTTGACGCTTTTTGCCGTGAGCATAAGCTTCACTACTACATTGTGGGAGGCACGCTCATCGGCGCTGTGCGTCACAAAGGCTTTATCCCCTGGGATGATGACATTGATGTTTCCATGCCGAGAAAGGATTTCGACAGGCTGCTGAAAATTGCAGAAGAAAAACTCTCCCCCGACTACTTCCTGCAAAATCAAAAAACCGAAAAGGGATGCTACTTTTACTATGCAAAGCTTCGTAAAAACGGTACCTATTTCGGAGAGGATAAGTTTGAGCATCTGCCCCTGCACAAGGGTATTTTCATTGATATTTTTCCTCTGGACTTCCTGCCCTCCCAAAGCATACTGCAAAAGCTCAGCTTCAAGGCATTCAGCCTGCTTGGAGGCTTCATCTGTTCAAAGGAAAAGACAACGGAGTTTCTCTACAAAAACATGAGCCTGCCCTTTATAGTGACCTTCAGAATTTTGCAGTGTCTTCTGCCCAAATGGTTTTTGCTTTCTTTCAGGAAGTTTTTAGGCAAGCTTTTGAACCTCCTTTCAAACAAGAAATACCTTGCTTCCCTCAGCGGTTTTCACGGATATCCCCAAGAGGTTTGTCCGGCAGAGCTTTGGGGCGAGGGTGTGGATATTGAATTTGAGGGCACAACTGTTCGCGCACCCTCCGAGTACCACAGGCTCTTAACACACATGTTTGGAGATTACATGGTGTTGCCCCCGGAGGAGGATAGAGTTAATCACTCGGTTGAAACGGACAAAATCAGATTTTCCGGTTGCACAAACGAGGACTACAAACCCAAAATAAAAAGAAAACGCAGTCACCGCTACTACAGCGTTGACTACGATGTATATCCCATAGAATAAGAAAACAGCCCATCTTCACAGGTGGGCTGCATCTTTATCTGAAACTTTATTTGAATTTTAATCGAAGCTTACCACAGTTTTCTTAAGTCCGTCAATAAGCTTCACCTGAGGCTTCCAGCCTAAGGCTTCCAGCTTTGCGGTGTCAAGTCCTACTCTTGCGTAGTTACAGTAAGCACCGGTGTCCTTTGCGATTTCAAAAATAACTTTTATATTTCTTTCAGGGAACAAATCGCTAAGCATCTGTGCTACATCGCGGATGGCTGTAGGCTCGGTTTCGTTGGCAAGGTTGTAGGCCTGTCCGCACTCACCCTTGAGCATTGCAGTAAAAATTGCGGCAACCGCATCGGTAACATAGCAGAAAGCACGCTCGGCAAGTCCCTCGCTCTTAAGCACGATATCCCGGCAATTCACAGCATCGCTGATGAAGTCCGCCATAACTCTGCCGTCACTTTCGATAATCATTCCGGGGCCGTATGAATGGGCAATTCTAAGTACAGTAAAGGGCACGCCGTACTGAACATTGTAGCTTTTAAGGATAGTTTCGGCAATACGTTTGCTTTCGGGATAACAGGAACGGGCATCAAGAGGGTCGAAAACACCCATGTCTGTTTCCTTTATAAACTCAACACCCTCAACCTTGCCGTAAATTTCTCGGGTAGAGGGATAGACGATGTTGGTTACATTCTTTTCCCTTGCAAGCTCAAGCACATTGACTGTGCCCTCGGTGTTTGCGGCAATAATTCCTGTGGGGTCATTCTTAATGAAGAAAGGACTTGCAGCACCTGCGGCATGGAAAATATAGTCAACATCGCCCTCGATGCTGATTTTTTCGCAGACATCCTGGGCCAGAATTTCGAAGTTGCTGTCACCGAGGAAGCCCTCGAACTTCGCCTGAGCCTTTTTCTTGTTGCGAACAAGGGCGATAACGCGAATACCGTAGTCCTTTTCATAATTTAAGTGCATGAGACCTAAGGTGAAGTAGTATGCAAGCATACCTGTAGCACCTGTGACCAAAACAGTCTTTCCGCGAAGCTCCTCAAAGGGAATATAATCTCTGGAGATAAGGTCATTCATATCCTCGCGAACCACGGGTTTATCATAAAGAAACATAAAAAACTTCCTTTCAAACTAAGTATATTTTGATTATATCACAGCAGGTAAAATCTTGCAATAATTACCTTTACAAGATAAAATTGACTTGCTATCCTAATTTTCTTGTGCTACAATTTAAACAGACTAAAAACTTAACAGGAGGCAAATCATGAAAAGATTTATATGCATTACCCTTTGTCTTATTATGCTCCTCTCCACAGGTCTTATGACAATGGGTGTCAGCGCCGCTGTGCCCGAGGGCATGTCCTCTTACATCGAAGCCGACATGCTCTACGCTCACGCAGTGGATGACACGGCAGAGACCGAAGCGTGGCACCATTGGCAGCATGCCGACGCCTATCGTGACTACGATGAGGATGACCTTGCAGATTTAGAACTCACCGCCGGTGAGGGTGTATCAAAGGAAAAGTATTTCTTCCTCCCCTCAAGCGTTAAGGACAGCGTAGTTGTCCTGAACACCTACTCCACGGACGCAAAAATCGGTGATGTGACCGTTCCTGCAGGCGGTACAGCCTCAATTCCCGTTGAAAACGGCAAGACTTACGAAGTTACCATTGGAGGCACCAAGGAAGTTCTTAAAATCATGATCTCTACCGCCGAGGCTGCAATCTTTGCAAACAACCCCGATGCAGACGGCACAGGCACCGACCTTCTCTCCTATCTTTCACAGGACAAAGAGAACAGCGCAAAGGCTACCGGCGCCATTGTAGATGATGACGGCAATGTTGACAACACACCTATCAAGAAGATTAAGGGCAGAGGCAACACAACCTGGGAGAAAAATAAAAAGCCTTTTAACTTAAACTATGATAAAGCAGTTTCCGTTGACGGTATGCAGGCTACCAAGAAGCTTTCTCTCCTTGCTAACTATCAGGACGGCGCTCTTATCCGCAACCGCTTTCTTCAGGACCTTTCCGATGCAGTAGGTATGCCCTACGCTTCCGATTCAAGATTTGTTGACTTCTACATAAACGGCGAATACCAAGGCTCATATCAGCTCACACAGAAGGTTGATATCGGTAAAAACAATCTCATCCCGGAAATCGAGGACGATACACACCTCGACGCAGACGGCAATCTGAAATCAGAGTTTCCTTTCCTTATGGAGATTGACTCCGGTGCCAATGACACAGACTACCACACCTATTCCTCTGTTGCCAGGTGCAACCTGACAGTCAAGGGGCCTGAGCTTGAGGCGGGGGACCCCAACTACGATGCAGTTCTCAATGCGGTAAGGACCAAGTTTGACGAAATGCACAAGGCAATCTGCACAGATGCCGACAACATGGGGGATTTGGTTGACATTGACTCACTTTCAAAGATTCTGATTATCAATGAACTGTCCAAAAACTGGGACGTAAGTATATCCTCTCTTTACTTCACCTACAAGCAGGATGCCGACGGCAACTGGAAGTTCTTTGCTTCTCCTGTATGGGACTATGACAACTCCTTAGGTAACGCCACAGGCGTTGTCAGACAGCTTGCAAGTATGGGCGTTAAGGACTACGAAGAGCCTACAGGCTGGTGGGTAATGTATAAGCCCGGCAACGGCTCAGGCAAAACAAGTAAATACACAACCCTGGGTTATGCCGCAGGAAACACCACCGTTATGGATTACTGTGCACAGATTTGGTTCGATGAATTCCTGCCTGCAATCAATGCCTTTAACAATGAGGGCACAGCAGACGGTGAACTTCTCTCAAAGGACAGATACTACGAAATTCTCGAAGGCTCTGCCGCAATGAACTATGAGATGGGTTGGCTCCTTACCACAGGTACTTGGATTTGTGACCACTCAAACCTTGTAAACGGTACTTTCGACTACACAACAAAAAAATATGTTGCGGATGCAAAAGCTACCTACTATAACATCGACAGCTTTGAGGACCAGTACAAATACACAATCGACTGGCTCAATTCCCGTACAGCATGGCTCAGTTCTCAGTATGCACTTGGATACAAAGGCGAGATTACTCCTCCCGACACCAACCTCTACTTAGGCGATGCAGACCTTGACCAAAAGGTCAACATCAAAGACGCAACCCTCATCCAAAAAGTGGTTGCCAAGATAGAAACTTTCAGTACCAATGCAAGTATTTGTGCCGATGCAGACAGAGATAACAATATCACCGTTAAGGACGCAACCGCTGTGCAGAAGTATGTTGCAAAAATTCCGGTGAGTACCCCAATCGGTGAAATAATCTAAAATATCTGCTCAAAAATTCTACCTGTCCCGACGGGTAGAATTTTTTGTTGCCTTGTTGAATTAGCGATTTTGCTATGATATAATTAATTATACGGTTTTAGGAGGTGGGATATATGGATGCGAGCAATCTGTATCAGTACGGCAGATATGCCGCAAGCCTTATTGCAAGTGTTTCCGATGATACTACTCCTCCGGAACCCTCCTTCGAGATAAATTGGGACACACTCTATGACTTTGCAATCGAGCAGAACATTTCCGCCCTTATACTGCCTGCAATCAAAAAGCTGAATATCCCCGCAGAGGTCTTTGAAAAATTCGACAAGGACAAATACCAAAAAATGGCAAGGGAAGCCAGAATGTGCATTGAAGCACAGAATGTCTTTGACGCTCTGTCTCAAAATGATATAGACTACATAAAAATGAAAGGTATCGTTATAAAGGACTTCTATCCCCTTTCCTACATGCGCACCTTTGGGGACATTGACCTCTATGTAGGAGAGATAGACAGAGGGCAGGTAAAGTCCGTAATGGAGAATTTGGGCTACAAAGCAGAACACTCTAACGAATCTCACGACGGATATGAAAAGGGCAGATTTTCCTTTGAAATGCACTCGTCCATACTCCCTAAACACTACAGGGATATACTTTCAAAACCCTTTGAGCACAGCGAAAATGACTGTGCCGATCCTCACAGTTTTGTGCTTGAAAAGAATTATTTTTATCTTCACCTAATCACTCATCTCTACAAGCACTTTGCTTTCGGCGGATGTGGAATTCGCCTTTACTGTGACCTGTACTTTTTTGAGAAAGCTCATCCGGATTTAGACTTTGACTTCATTGAAGCAACCCTCAAAAAGTATAACTTTGACGAATTTTACACCCACACCAAAAAGCTTCTTGAGATTTTCTTTTGCGGCGGTGAGTCTGACGAAAGATATGACCTCATTATGGACTATATATTCGCAAACGGAGTTCAAGGCGACCAAGACCTTATGCGAATGCATGAAAATCACAGGCTCCGCTTTATCGACAAGGTACAATTCATCGCTCACAACTGGTTCGGATATGAGATTTTGTCCCTGAAATATCCCACACTCAAAAAAGCACCGGTGCTTCTCCCGGTCTTTTGGGTTGTAAGGCTTGTTGACCCGCTTTTTAGGAACCGCAAGGTTGTAAAAGCTCGCGCGGAGGACCTAAAAATTATGAATTCCAAAAAATTCAAAGACGCCAAAACAGCGCGGGAACTTGTGGGAATAAAATAAGCAAAACTTAAAGGAGACCGATTACTCGGTCTCCTTATTTGCATCATTTTGAAGTTTCAGAAAATCCACCTTGCCGTATTTAGTCATAGGCAAAGACTCCAAAAATTCTATTTCCTTAGGTATGGCGTATCTTGCTATGCACCCCTTGGCGTATTCCGTGATTTGTCTGCGCAAAGCATCATCCCCTATAAAGCCGTCATTTGGCACAGCGTAAAGCTTAACCCGGTGCATTTTATATGCATCCCGTTTTGCAACTACACAGCACTTTTTGATGCTCTCATGAGCCTCAAATATTCGCTCAATCTGACTTGGATAAACATTGTAACCGCTGACAACGATGATTCGTTTTATCCGCTGTCTGAAGTACACAAACCCCTCTCGGTCTATATATCCCAAATCCCCTGTGTGAAGCCAAATTCTGCCGTCCTCGTGGGTTTTCAGTACCTTTGCGGTTTCCTCCTCGTGAGAGAGATAGCCCATCATAAGCGTTGGGCCCGAAATGCATATTTCACCCTGTTCACCGTAGGGGAGCTGTTCGGTGGTACCGACTTTGCAAATCTTATACAGCACATCGGGAAATGGGATTCCGATACTGCCTATCTTTTCTTTAGCAACAGGTGTTAAACAGCTTGCGGTGACGCACTCGGTTGCACCGTAACCCTCTCGAATTCGCACCTTTGCTCCATGAGTTTTAAGGAACTCATCAAAACGCTGCTTTAAGTCTACAGGTAAGGTGTCGCCACCTGAAAACACACCCAAAAGGCAGGACAAATCAGCCTTTTTCAGTTCCTCACAGTTTAGAAGCGCCTCAAAAAGAGTGGGTACTCCTGCTATAAAATTGGGTTTGTGCCTGATTATCAGTTTGGCATATTCCCTTGGAGTAAAGCGTGGCACAAGCAAACAGCTTCCCCCTGAAATCAGCGTTGTGTGAATACACACAGCCAAGCCGAAGCCGTGAAACATAGGCATTGCCGCAAGCATTGACTTGCCCGAAACCTCAACAGCACTCATTCGTGCCGTTTGGAGTGCCATGGCGTTGAGGGAAAAGTTTGAAATCATAACTCCTTTGGGCACACCTGTGGTTCCTCCCGAAAAAAGCACCACCGCCACCGAATCTTTGTCTGTTTGCACAGGCACAATTTCTTCTGTATCGCAACCTGACAGCAGCTTTTTTGTATGAATAATATTCTCCCTATTTGGCACACTTATCTTTTTGTTACTCAGTCGGTAAAGAAGTTTTTTGCATTTTGATAGAGACTGCTCCGGTGAGACAATCAAAAATTTCACATCTGAATTTAAGGTGCTGGCGCTGAAATTTTTTATAAGTGAATCCAATGTCACCACATATCGAGCCTTAAGCTCGGTTATATAATAATCAAGTTCCATAGGCGCCGAGAGAGGATGTAAAAACGAGGAAACCGCGCCGATTGCACTGAGTCCGTAAAGGCAATAGACTGCTTCGGGAATATTGGGCAGACACACCGCCACCATCTCGCCGGGCTTCACCGAAAGCCTGCGAAAAAGGTCGGCAAACCTGAGTGACTCCTCCACAAGCTGACTGTAGGTGATTTTTCTGCCCATATATACAAGTGCCGTCGCCTTCGGATTTTTCTCCATAGCCTCACAAACCGCCCCAAAAAGTGAAGAATCGGGGTAGTTAATATTCACATCTATTCCCTTGTAAAATTCATCCCATGGCTTTTCAAAATCCATAACATTTACCGCCGTGCGTTTCATAAATAATAAGTTTATTATAATTATCAATTAAAATAAGTGCAACCATTATTTGTATTTTTTGCAAAGGTGTATAAATTATCAGTTGTTTTTTTCAGAAAGTGTGGTATCATATCACTATGATGTTTTAGGAGAATACTTATGAAAAAATTTCTGTCACTTGTGTTACTTACGGGTGTGCTTTTGGCCTGCCTTACAGGCTGTACACAAAACAAAGCCCGGGACACAGATAAAATAAAAATAATGACCACCGTTTTTCCCCAGTACAGCTTTGCAAAAGAACTTGCAGGGGACAAATGTGAAGTCTCCATGCTCATCCCTCCGGGGGGAGAAAGCCACAGTTTTGAACCAACCACCTCGGATATTCTTGAGCTTTCGAAATGCGATATTTTCATCTACACAGGCGGTGAATCCGACGGATGGATTGACGGTATCTTAGCTACCGTAAACAATCCCAAAATGAAAACCGTCAGCCTTGTTGACTGCGTGGAAACCATTGAAACCACAGATGACCACAATCACAGCAAGACTGATGAGCATGTTTGGACCTCACCGATAAATGCCATTGCAATATGCGAAAAAATCACAGAGGCGCTAAAATCTGTTGATGAGGAAAACGCCTCCTACTACGATACACAGCTTGCCACTTACAAAGAAAAACTGGGCGCCTTGGATTTGAAGTTTCGCGATATAGCAGAAAACGGGGTGCGAAACACTATAGTATTCGGTGACCGTTTTCCCCTCACCTACTTTGCCCATGAATACGGACTTGAGTACAAAGCCGCTTTCCCCGGTTGCTCAGAGGACACGGAGGTTTCCGCCTCAACCGTTAAGGAGCTTGTAGACTATGTAAAAAGTGAAAATATACCCGTAGTTTACAAAATTGAGTTAAGCTCAGGCAATATTGCGGATACCATTGCTGATGAGACAAACGCAGAGGTTATGACCTTCTATTCCTGCCACAACATTTCAAAAGATGATTTTGAAAAAGGAGAAAGCTACCTATCCCTTATGGAGAAAAATGCAGAAAGTCTCAAAATCGCACTATACTAAAGGAAAAGCCTTACCGAAATATCGGTAAGGCTTGGTTTTTATATTACTCGGTCATGAAAAGAATACCCATGGTACAGGGACCGCAATGACTGGAAATTGTTCCGCTTGCAGTAGTTATGAGAATCTCATCGAAGATACCCTTGTCACGAATGTACTGTGCAACCTTCTCAACCAAACTTTCAGGTGCAGTTGAATAGGTAAGGAAAATTCTTTCAGAACGGATATTCTCGTAGCTTGCAAGAGTTTCGTCTATATACTCGAAAATTACCTTCTCAAACTTGCCGCGGTATTTCTTTGTAGGAGCCATAGCACCGTTTTTCTCATTGAAAACTTTGATGCAAGGCTTGAGGCCCAACAGGTTTGCACCGAATGCGGCAACAGCGGAGCATCTGCCCCCTGCCTTCATAAACTCAAGTGTATCAAGTATAAAACTTGCGTGGTTTTTCTGATTGAGGGCGGAAACCTCCTCGGCAACCTGCTTTGCACTCATGCCCTTGGCAATTCTCTCTGCTGCCTCGATAACAAGAAGTCCTGCGCCCGAGGAAAGGGAGCATGAATCAATGGGATAGACTTTACCGCCTAATTCCTCGGCGGCCAAACAGCTGTTTCTGTAGCTTGAGGAAAGGGCAGAGCCTATACTGATATACACAATCTCATAACCGTCATCAACATAGGGCTTCAGCGCAGAGCGAATGTCCTCGAAATTAATTGCGGCAGTTTTGGGAAGCGTCTTGTTTTTATAGTAGTTATCAAAAATATCCTGACTGGTGACATCAACACCGTCCTCGTAGACCTTATCGTTAAGTATAACATGGATAGGCAATATGTGGACATTGTATCTTTCCCTGAGCTGTTCAGAGAGATCAACTGAACTGTCAGCAAAAAGAATAACCTTATTTTCCATAATTCTTCTCCTTTTTGGGGTATTGTGTAAAGAAAGCTTATGTGTTATACTTTTCTATACTATGTTATTATACATCATAGTTATGTAATTTTCAAGAACGGCAGTGATTTTTGTGATAAAAAAGTATCATTTCGGCAAACCCTACAACACCGAGGCAGTGATTTTACCTGTACCGCTTGCAACGGATACTCTCCCTTATTTTGAGGTATCTGCAGAAAAAGGCTTAAGCTTCAAACTCAAGCTCGAAAAAAGCGACGCTGTCTACGGTTTGGGCGAGGCAATGAGAGGCATCAACAAGCGCGGATATATTTACAACAGCTTCTGCTCGGATGACCCTAACCACACCGAAGCCACACGCTCACTTTACGGCGCTCACAACTTTATCGTCATCGAAATGGGCGAAAAAGTTTTCGGTGCATTTTTCGACACGCCCTCTACCCTTACCTTTGATGTTTGCTACACCGCTTTCGATACACTCCGCATAACCTGTGAGAACGAAAATATGGCGGTATATATCATTGACGGTGACAGCATCTACGATATTGTTAAGGAATTCAGAAACGCCATCGGCAGAAGCTACATTCCGCCCATGTGGGCATTCGGCTACACTCAAAGCCGTTGGAGTTACATAGACAAAGCTGATGTACGCAGAATTGCAAAGGGTTACCGTGATTTAGGTATTCCTCTTGACGCTATCTACCTGGACATCGACTACATGGAGCGTTACAAGGATTTCACTGTTAATGAGGAAAACTTCGGGAATCTGCCTGAATTTGTTGAGGAAATGAAGGCAGACGGTATTCGCCTTGTACCCATTATTGATGCAGGTGTCAAGATTGAGGAAGGCTATGATGTCTATGAGGAGGGTATCAGGAATAACTACTTCTGCTCCGACAAAGATAACAAACCCTTTAAGGCTTGCGTTTGGCCGGGCATGACACATTTTCCCGACTTCTTGAACCCTCAGGTGCGCACCTGGTTCGGCGCAAAGTATAAAATCCTCACCGATATGGGCATTGAGGGTTTTTGGAATGACATGAACGAGCCTGCCATTTTCTTTTCACAGAACAGTGTTGATGAAACCCACAGGAAGATTAAGAAAATGGCGGATGAAGAATTTTCTGTCGATAAGTTTAACGAACTGAAATTCTACATTGGAAGCCGTCAAAACTGCAACGAGGACTACTCCGCTTTTTACCACAACACTCCCGAGGGCAGATTCTGCCACAAGGATGTACACAACCTTTACGGCTACAACATGACAAGAAGTGCCGGCGAAGCCCTTGATAAAATTGAGCCTTCAAAACGCCATTTGCTCTTTAGCCGAGCCTCCTACATCGGTATGCACCGCTACGGCGGAATTTGGACAGGTGACAACCATTCCTGGTGGTCGCACATACTGAACGAGATTAAGGTTCTGCCCTCCCTCAATATGTGCGGTTTCCTCTATGTTGGCGCTGACTTAGGCGGTTTCGGTTGTGACACTTCCCGCGACCTGTTGCTCCGTTGGCTGTCTCTCGGCATCTTCACCCCCTTAATGCGTAATCACGCTGCCGCAGGAACAAGAGAACAGGAGTGCTTCTGCTTCGAAAATCCCGAGGACTTCAAGCACATTATCGACCTTCGTTACCGACTTATCCCCTATCTCTACAGCGAATTTATGAAAGCAAGTCTCGAAAACGAAATGATGTTCAAGCCCCTCGCCTTTGAATTTCCCAAGGATGAGGTTGCCCGTCACACCGAGGATCAGCTCCTTATCGGTAACGAGCTTATGATTGCACCTGTTTACACACAGAATGCTCTCGGCAGATATGTCTACCTTCCCGAAGATATGACAGCCGTCAGGATGACCGGGGGTGAGCTTTCCTATACCGAGATGCACAAAGGCCACCACTTTGTAGAAATCGCAGAAAACGAAGTTGTTTTCTTCATAAGAGCAGGCAAGGCAATTCCTCTTTGCAAGGCTGCAAAATGCGTAGAAGATTTAGACCTTGATACCATAGAACTTGTGGGTACCGGCAAGGAATACCTACTCTACACCGATGACGGATTCTCGAAAGACTATGAGAATCCCGCAAACTTCAAAACTCTTAAAAAGTAAGATAAAAAAAGCATCTCCGCCAAGTAAAAGCGGAGATGCATTTTATAGGTTATGTAACTAATTAAAGGATAATCTCACCGTCAACTGTGCCTGAAAGACCTGCAGCATTGGACTCGTCGGTATCAATGTGCATTGCGGGGAAGAATTTTTCGCTGACTCTTACGACAACGTCGCCGAAAGTAGTCTCTCTCTCACCGGGAGTTCCCACCTTAACAGAAACAATCTGCTTATCCTCAACACCGAACTCCTGAGCTGCTTCGGGAGTCAAGTGAATGTGACGCTTTGCAACGATAACGCAGTCAGTTGCTTCAACCTCGCCCTTAGGTCCGCGAAGGATACAACCGGGTGCACCCTTAACATCGCCTGACTCACGAACAGGAGGAGCGATACCGAGCTTTCTTGCATCGGTGAAAGCAATTTCAACCTGATTTGCAGGACGGGTAGGACCGAGGACTGACATTGCAAGCTCACCCTTGGGGCCGACTACAGTAACCTTCTCTGCACAAGCGAACTGACCGGGCTGAGAGAGGTCCTTTTTGTTGGTAAGGGTCGCATCCTCGCCAAAAAGTGCCTTCAAGGTCTCTTCTGTGATGTGGATGTGACGCGCTGAAGTTTCAACCATTATTTTCATTGATTTTACCACCTTTTCTAAAATTACCAAAATATATTCTACACCGCTTAAGTGCAAATTTCAACTGTTTTTGCAAAAATCCGCGGATTTTCATATTTTAGGAGGATTTAAGTATGCTTGATAATTGGGATGCCTTTGAGGAAGAGTGCCTCAAATGTAAAAAATGCGGACTTTGTGAGGACCGCACAAATGTTGTTATAGGAATGGGAAATAAAAACGCCGAGGTTATGTTTATCGGTGAAGGTCCGGGAGAAAACGAGGATTTACAGGGCAAGCCTTTCGTGGGACGGGCAGGACAACTCCTTGATAAAATGCTCACAGCCGTTGACCTTGACAGAAATAAAAACATCTACATAGCAAACATGGTTAAATGCAGACCTCCCAAAAATCGCGATCCGAAACCTGAGGAAATGGACTGCTGTATTGATTGGCTGCGGACTCAGGTGTCACTTATGAGACCGAAAATCATTGTGTGTCTCGGCAGAATTTCCTCGGCAAAGCTGATTAAAGAGGACATCAAAATCACAAAGGAACACGGTCGTTTTTTCGAAAAGAAAGGCGTACTCATGATGCCTATGCTCCATCCTGCCGCAGTTCTCCGGGACCCGAGGCGCAAACCGGAAGCACTCAATGATTTCCTCATCCTCCGAGACAAAATAAACGAAATCTGTGACCGCACATACTAATATATTACATGAGCCTCCTGAAAAATCTCACACTCGGGAGGCTTTTTGTTTAGCGCTGAAAACGAATTGCACTAAACCCGGTGCCTTACGCAAACAAAAAGGCCTTCCGTTACGGAAAGCCTTACATATAAATTTACGCAACGACGGTTGCCAATCTGTTCTTTCGTGCAAAGAAGATAACTCCTGCGGAAATAAACATCATTGCCACGGAGATATAAACAATTGTTCTCTCCTGACCTGTAGAAACCGAATCCTTACTGTCAGCGGAAGCACTTTCCTCAGCGGTCATAGCTTTGGAAGCGTCTTTTGTCCACTCTGTTTCGATTTCATTTTCCTTAAGACACTCATCAATGCTGTCAGAGTTGACATTCAAAGCAATGGCAATGTCATCGATTAACTCCTGGTCGCTCTTTTGAGAACTCTCTTTGGTTTGCTCGTATCCGTTAACCATAAAGTCCTCAAAAAAATCGTATGGGGTTACATCTAAGGGCAGACAATCGCCTGTTACCTCACCTGAGTCATTGACTGTTTTAAGCACTCCGTACTCATCTGCACTCTGATTTTTCCAAGTGCAATCTAAAACGCAGGAGTTTGCATCTACGGATGAGTTATCCTCGCTGACTGTGCACACAAGAGTATCGCCCAGGCACTCCTGTGACAGAAGCATCTCTTGAGACTGTGCGCCGTCTGAAGCACTCACAGTGAGTGAGTAGTATGTACCCTTCTCAATGCCGCCGACTCTTGCGGTATCATAGGAATAAAGACCGGTCTTTTCCTTGAGACACCTTGTGTAATCGGACTCACAAGGAACAAGAGGAGCTACAGATTTGTATTCACGGATAGAGCACTCCACGAAACCAACCTCTGTAAGTTCGTCGGGAATGCTTAGATATATTTTACTATCAGTTTCTGAATTAGCTGCGGAAACATTCGTAACTGCCATACACATCATAACCGTAAGGGTAAGTGCAAGACAAAGAATCTTTTTAGACACCTAATCTCCTCCAATAAGCATTTGTCATTTACCGCAAGTAATTATACTCCTATTATTCTCAAAAAGCAAGGAAACTTGAAGAAATCCACATATTGTGCAGGTTGCGAAATAGTTTTTGCACATATTTGTGTATATCCACCAATTTTTAGCCATAAAAAACTCCCTACAGATAGTAGGGAGTTTTGAGTATCGGGTGAAAATTATTGTGCTAACAGAGTTCCGATAATAGAGTCGGGAGTCATGCCGGCGATCCACTTCTGGATTGCAGTTGCATCCTTAACATTTACTCTGCCATCTTCGTTTACATCAGCAAGAACAAACTTATCCTCAGGAATCTGGAGGATGTTTGCTGCGTGCTTCTGAATCTCTGTTACATCCTTAACATTTACCTTACCGTTGCCGTCAGCATCACCCATCAACTTGTCAGAATCTGCGTTGTCGGGAGTTGACTCTT
>JAUNJO010000029.1 GCA_030533225.1 Eubacteriales bacterium | reverse complement strand
ACAAGAAAAACAAGGAAAACCATCCTATTGTTGACACGGATTACCTGACTTCCACATACAAAAATCTTTACGGTTCCAATAACTATCTTTATGTGAATGTTATTGATGACGGGGATTTTAATACACTTTGCAAAAATAACGGTGTTGACAGCGCAAAATATTACGGTGAGGATTCAAAGGCGTTGCTGATGAACAATATTTCTCACAAAGAAAATTCTTCAGCGGTGTTTAACGAAAAAATACTGGGCACAGAGTTTACAATCGGTACCGTGGACAGCGGCATAATCGAAATAGGGGATTTTGTAAAGTACGATTCCGATTTTTACGCCTGCTCACTGAATCCGGAAAAATCAATATCTATGTATATCCCGGTGACACAGTTCTACGGCGAGGTTCTGAAGAATAATGAAGAAGAAAACAGAATATACTGTTTGGGAATTGAAACCGAGAAGCATGCCGAAGTCACAGAAGAAATCGAAAGACTTATGGATGAAAACTACTACGGCTCAACATATATCAGTGATTATGTGGATAATATGCAGACGATGAACACATTTACCTTTGTTATGCAGGTGTTTATTTACGGATTTATTGCACTCATTACCCTGATTACAACGGCGAACATAATAAATACGATTTCAACCGGAATTGCTATGCGTAAAAAAGAATTTGCAATGCTGAAGTCTGTTGGAGTAACATCCAAGGGATTTCGGAAAATCATCAGCCTTGAAAGTGCCTTTTATGGTTTGAAGGCTCTGCCCATTAGCTTGCTTTTGAGCATAGGTATCAGTTACGGTATGAATGTTTCTGTCGGTCAAAGTGCCATTCCCTTTGAAATTAACATACCGCTTTATATCGGGGTTATACTTGTGGTGTACGCCATTATCGGAGTGACAATGCTTTATGCCGTGTCAAAGCTAAAGGATGATTCTATCGTGGAAACACTCAAAGAGGAAATAAGTTAACATCGGGCACAACGCCGAAAACAAGCAAAAACCAATATATAGAAGACATAAAGGTTATTTATGTTTGACAGTCTTTTGAATTTCACCCGGTTCTTATTCTATCAAGAGAGCTGAAATCCCGTTCACGAATGAGCAGGGTTGCTAAGGACAGTTATGTTTTATAGGAACGCTGAGCATTGCTAAGGGTAGGAGAATTGAGAGAAGTTTCGGCTTCTCTCTTTTTTCTTGCCCTTTTTTCTGTTTTATGCGGTACATTAGACTATCAAACCGCCTTTGAGTACAATTATGGTAGAAAACAAAGGAGGTAACAATATGGGCAAATTCATATAAGAATTCTACTACGGCAACATTGATCCGCAGGCACGAAGCACCAAGCAGAACAAAGCCGTGCAAAAGCAAATGAAAGTGCTGATGTTAAATGAAGATTTTTTGACCGAAGCACTTTTCTGCGAAAACAAGAAGAAATTTCTTGACTTCGTAAATGCGTGGGCGTAGTAAACGGCGATATAAGTAACACTCGAAAAAATCACATGATCTCCGCTTTCAAGGAGCGCAAAAAACAAGCCCGACAGAGCGGCAACACCGCTTGCCAGTACGATACAGTCCTCTCCGCCTTCAAGGGATGCCAGTTTTTCCTGCAGATATTTCTGATTTGAGCCGCCGTTTCGGGTATATAGGTTTCCCGCCGCACTTGACCAATTCACATTGGTAGGATCGTAGGGCAGTTCATAGCTGTTTGCCATTGTAATAGGACGCTTGATTGCACCGGTTTCGCTGTCCACATCATTGCCTGTATGTACGGCTCTTGTCTGAAAGCCGTATTCGTTTCCGTAGGTTCTTTTAATCATTTTCTAATGACTCCTTATCGTTAAAAGCAATAACCTCAATTTCTACTAACGCACCTTTGGGCAAGGCGGAAACCTCAACACAGCTTCGTGCAGGCTTTCCGGTAAAATATTTTTCATAGACAGCGTTGAATTTTGCAAAATCGCCGATGCTTTGTAAAAAACAAGTTGTCTTTATTACTCTATTAAGGTTGCTTCCCGCTTTCTCAAGAACGGCAGAAAGGTTTTTAATAACCTGTGTTATTTGCTCTTCGATTCCTCCGCTGACCAAATTGCCTGTATGCGGATCAATGGGAATCTGACCCGAAGTGAAAATGAAGTGCCCGACTTCAATTGCCTGTGAATACGGTCCTATTGCGGCGGGTGCATTCTTTGTTTCGATTTTTTTGAATAATTTTTCAAGTTTCATAATGTTCTCCTCTTATATGTTCGTCAAACAATTCTGTATAGTTCCGCCGCCGAGAACAGTATCGCCGTCATAAAGCACTGCCGCCTGTCCGGGTGTGATTGCCCGTTGCGGTTTGTTGAAAGTGATATGAACAGTATCTGCTCCCTTGGGAATAACGGTTGCCCACTGTTCCGGCTGACGATATCGTATTTTTGCCTTGCATCGAAACTCACCCCTCGGGACTTCGCCGCTTATCCAGTTAAAATCGGATACATCCGCCTCGCGGCTGAACAGATCGTCATTGTTGCCTAAAACAATGCTATTACTTTGCGGGCGGATATCGCATACATACAGCGGCTCAGAGCTTGGAATACCCAGACCTTTTCGCTGACCTATGGTGTAGTGAATTAACCCATTGTGTCGCCCCATAACATTACCTTGTTTATCCACAAAATTCCCCTGATGAGATCGTTTTCCCGTTTGTAACTCTATCACGCTGGCATAATCGCCATTCGGTACAAAGCAAATATCCTGACTATCTGGTTTGTCCGCATTAACAAAGCCACTTTCTTCCGCTATGGCACGGACTTCGGTCTTTCGCATACTGCCAAGCGGAAATATGGTGTGTGCAAGCTGCTCCTGCGTCATGGAATACAGCACATAGCTCTGATCCTTTGTTTCATCTAATGCTTTTTTTAGTACAAATTTACCGTTTCGTTCTTCTATCCTTGCGTAATGTCCCGTTACAATATAGTCGCAGTCGAGGATTTTTGCCCGTTCAAAGAGTTTCTCGAATTTCATATAGCGATTACAGTCTATACAAGGATTTGGCGTGATTCCTTTTTCATAACTTTCTATAAATTTGCTGATAACTTTTTCACGGAATGTATCGGTAAAATTGAATACATAAAACGGCATACCCAGTTTGTAGGCGACGCTCCGAGCATCCTCCACATCGTCAAGAGAACAACAGGTACGGGAGCGTTCTAAACCTACATCTTCATTATGGTACAGTTTCATAGTGCATCCGATACATTCAAAACCGCGGTCTTTCATAAGTTTTGCCGCAAGGGAGGAATCTACGCCGCCGCTCATTGCAATAAGTGCCTTTTTCATTGACCCAACCTCAGCATTTCATCAATGCATTTGCGTGAAGATGTGATAAGCTCATCGCTCATAATGATCTCTTCGCCGCCTGTGCCTTTGACCGTTCTGTAAACATCTATCAGCGTCGTTGCCGACATATTATGGCATATGCAGTCCTTCGAGAGAGGATAAAAGCTTTTATTAGGACATTTGAACTGCAGATGCTCCACAATGCTGTTTTCGGTGGCGATAACGTATTCTTTGTTTGTACTTTTTTCGGCATAGGACATAATTTCAGTGGTACTGCCTACAAAATCTGCCAAGGCAACAATGCTCGGATGACATTCGGGATGCATAAGTATTTCGGCTTTCGGGTGCTGTTTTCTTGCTCTCTCTACATCACGTTTGGTCATTCTTAAATGCGTGGGACAGCCGCCACGTACCAATTCAATTTTCTTTTCCGGTACCTGCTTTGAAACCCAATCACCCAAATTGCAGTCGGGGATAAATAAAATCTTATCGTTAGGAATATTGCGGATAATTTTTACTGCAGAAGAGGAGGTTACACAAACATCACAAACTGTTTTCAGTTCTGCAGTTGTATTGATATACGCAACTACCGTAAATCCAGGCATATCTTCCTTCATCTGTGCGATCAGATCCTTATCCATTTGGTCAGCCATGGGACAGCCGGCAATGGGATTGGCAAGGAATACTGTTTTCTGAGGAGAAAGTATCTTTACGGTTTCCGCCATAAAACGGACACCACACATGATAACGGTATCTGCCTGCACCTCGGCGGCTTTTTGGCTGAGTCCGAAGGAATCGCCTATGTAATCCGCAACCTCCCAAATATCCTGTCCTTGATAGGCGTGAGCAAGGATACAGATGTTCTTTTCTTTTTTCAGTCGGATAATTTCATCCTGAAGATCACGAATTGTCATTCTTATACCTCACAACAATGACCACAGCTCTCACAATCGGGAAACTGCGTGTGGTTATATTCAATACCGTTTTTGTCGTAGTAGTCCCTTAATGCCGCCTTGATCGCCTCTTCCGCAAGGACGGAGCAATGCAGTTTATGCGCCGGAAGTCCATCAAGCGCCTCTACAACAGCCTTATTTGTAAGGGAAAGAGCCTCGGAAACCGGTTTGCCCTTAATAAGCTCGGTTGCCATTGAACTGGATGCGATAGCAGAGCCGCAACCAAAGGTTTCGAACTTCACATCAACGATGATGTCGTTTTCTATCTTCAAATAGATTTTCATAATGTCGCCGCACTTGGCGTTGCCGACTTCGCCAACGCCGTCAGCATCTTCAATCACGCCTACATTGCGGGGATTGCGAAAATGATCCATTACTTTTTCACTGTATAATGCCATATTGATTGCCTCACTTAATCACAAATTCTTTCTTACCGCTGACGAGATCTCGCCAAATTGGTGAGATGCTCCGTAGATATTCTACGACTTCTTTTACCGCTTTTATCGTATAATCGATTTCTTCCTCGGTGTTTTCATCACTTAAAGTCAACCGCAAAGAGCCGTGAGCGATATCGTGTACTCTGCCTATGGCAAGAAGTACATGGCTCGGGTCAAGTGAGCCCGAAGTACAAGCCGAACCGGAGGACGCATACACGCCTTTATCGTCGAGAAGGAGCAAAAGGGATTCGCCCTCAATACCTTCAAAGCAGAAGTTCACATTGCCTGGCAGTCTCTTTTTTTCATCACCGTTGAGGACAGAATGAGGAATCTCTGAAAGTCCGGTAATCAGCTTGTCCCGCAAGACCGTGAGCTTAGCGGTATTTTCGTCGATCTTTGCACAGGCTTCTTCAAAAGCCGCTGTCATTCCCATAATGGCGGGAATGTTCTCGGTGCCGGCACGCTTTCCACGTTCCTGTGCACCGCCTTCAATAAGGTTTGTAAGTCTGATTCCTTTTCTTGCATACAGGGCGCCTATTCCTTTAGGGCCGTGGAATTTATGTGCAGACAAAGACAGCATATCAATATTCTGTTCTTTTACATCTATGTGAAGATGCCCTGCCGCCTGCACCGCATCCGTATGAAAAAGCACACCTTTTTCCTTGCAAACGGCGCCTATCTCCTTTATTGGCTGTACCGTACCAATTTCGTTATTGGCATACATAATTGTCACGAGGCAGGTATCGTCACGGATAGCATCCGCCATCTGTTCGGGAATTACAAGCCCGTTTTCGTGAACATCCAGCAGGGTGATTTCAAAACCATCTTTTTTTAGCTTGTCCAGCGTATGCAGAACAGCGTGGTGCTCAAAGGCAGTTGAAATGATATGCTTCTTACCTTTTTGTTCACCGAGCCTTGCGGCAGACAGGATCGCCTGATTATCCGCTTCGCTACCGCCCGATGTAAAGGTGATCTCTCTTGCCTCACATCCAAGCAATTTTGCGACACGCTCACGAGCGTTTACAAGTGCCTCATTTGCTTTCTGCCCTGCAGAATGAAGGCTTGACGGATTGCCGTAAATCCTATCCATGTAGGGTAGCATCGCATTGATAGCCGTTTTGCTCATTTTTGTTGTTGCTGCATTGTCAAGATATACCTGCATTTTGTTTATTCTCCTTCTTTGCATTACCGATTGATGTTACGATACGGTATCCGGCAGAAGCAACGCGCCGTTCCAGACACCCACGGCACTGTGCGGCTTCTTCGCCGGTACATATTTTATTGTCATAAAGTGTATACAGCCGTCTCACCTTCACGGGAGAAAGGTTGGGCATCACGACATTCGCTCCTGCTTTCAATCCGAGCTCACGTCCCTGCGGATGGATTGTTCCAAGTGAAGTTGTTGCAGGGATCAGTGCATAGGGAAACATTAGCCTTAAAACGGAAATCAACCGTAATGTAAGCAATAAGCTACCACTTTCAAGAGATGAAAACGGCGTATCTTCATGTGTGATATACGGACCGATTCCGATCATATCCGGCTGTAGCTCCTGCAAAAAACGAATATCATCTATCAGATGTTCCGTGGTCTGATACGGAGAACCCACCATAAAGCCTGAGCCTACCTGGTAGCCGATTTCTTTCAGGTCATACAGACATTGTTTGCGATTTTGCAGATTCATATCGTCAGGATGAAGTTTACGATAGTGCGAATTGTTTGCGGTTTCGTGACGCAGAAGATAACGGTTTGTGCCTGCTTCAAAGTATGCTTTGTAGCTTTCCTTAGATTTTTCACCAATGGATAAGGTTATTGCACAATCGTCATAGCGTGTTTTGATCTCTGAAACGATATCACAGATCAAAGCATCTGAGTAATATGGATCCTCGCCGCCCTGCAGAACAAAGGTGCGGAAGCCGAGCCGATAACCTTCATCACAGCAAGCGAGAATTTCTTCCTTTGTCAGTCGGTAACGCACCGCATTTTTGTTGTCACGGCGGATACCGCAGTAATAGCAGTTATTCTTGCAGTAGTTCGTAAATTCGATAAGTCCTCGGATATATACCTCGTCGCCGTAAATTTCTCTTCGTTTTTTGTCGGCGGCACTGAAAAGCTCATTATCATAGTTATCGCTTTGCAGTAATGCTGTCAATTCGTTATCGGAAAGATTTCGGGTGTTTGCAAGCTTTTCAATCATATCAAATGTTTTCATATATTTCTTCACAGCTTCTCATAGCAAGAATCGTTTTAGAAATAAGATCGTCCAAAGGCCAGCCGAGCATATCGGCACCTCGTTCAATAACCTCTCTTGAACAGCCTGCGGCAAAATTTAAATTCTTATATTTTTTCTTTACGGATTTCAGTTCCAAATCAGAAACACTCTTTGACGGTCGCATAATAGCTACGGCACCGATCAAACCTGTCAGTTCGTCAACAGCATAGAGAACCTTTTCCATTTCGTGTTCGGGCTTAATATCAACCGTTAGAGCATAGCCATGACTTGCTGTAGCGTGAATGATGCGCTCATCAAGACCGCGCGCTCTCATAAGTTCCTGCTCTTTGATGCAATGCTGTTCGGGATATTTTTCAAAATCCAGATCATGAAGAAGACCTACAATACCCCAAAATTCTTCTTCATCCGTATATCCGAGTTCTTTTGCAAAATACCGCATAACACCTTCTACCGTAAGAGCGTGTTTTATGTGAAAAGGCTCCGTATTATATTCTTTTAGAAGCGTAAGTGCTTCTTCTCTTGTAGGGATCATAGCTTGTCTCCTTTCAAATGATAAACAGCGAGTTTTATTCGCTCAATTGCCTCTTCAAGCACAGAATTCGGGCACGCAATATTCATACGCATAAAGCCGTCTCCACCTGAACCAAAGGTGTGTCCGTTGTGTAGCCAAATACCGGCTTTGCTGAGAAACAGATTATCAAGTTCCGATGGAGACATCTTCAGTTTCCGACAATCAAGCCAGGCAAGATAGGTGCCTTCCAGATTCAGAGCATAAACAGGAGCATCTTCCGGAAAGGATGTTCTCAAAAGGGCGACATTTTGCCCCAAATACTGTAGCAAACCCTCCAGCCATTCTTCACCCTGCTGATAGGCGGCTTTGGTGGCTGCCGTAGCCATAATATTCAAATGACTGTAACCGGTAGCTACACATTCTTTCTTAATCCGAATACGCAATTGTTTGTTTGGAACAACCATATTTGCCGCTTGCAAACCCGCCAGATTAAAGGTTTTAGTCGGCGACAGACAGGTTATTGTTCTGTCTGCAATTTCATTGGATATAGAAGCTATGGGAATATGATTATATCCGGGATAGATAAAGTCCGAATGAATCTCATCTGAAATGATATATACACCGTTCTTCAAGCATATCCGTGCAATTTCGGCAAGTTCAGTTCTTGACCATACCCGTCCCACCGGATTATGAGGAGAGCAGAGTAAAAATGCCTTTACTTTTTCCTGCTTGATTTTGTTTTCAAAATCTTCAAAGTCTATCTCATACCGTCCGTTTTTCAAAACAAGCTCACTTATCACTGTTCTGCGATGATTGTCAGGTATGATTTTGGCAAAAGGATAATACACGGGCTGGCATATTAACACGGCATCGTTCGGCTCAGTTACTGCACGAATAGCAGCGGCCACGCCAAACATAACACCGGGTATTTTCAGTATTTGCTCTTTTTTTATCTTCCAACCGTTTCTGCGGTCATACCAATCCAAGATAAGAGTGTCATACTCATCGTCGGTATCGCCGTAACCGTAGATGCCGTGTTGTGCCGCCTTAATAAGTGCATCCGTAACAGCCGGAGGCGATTTGAAATCCATATCTGCAATCCACATAGGGATGGTGTTTTCAGGTAGATTTCTATATTTGATAGCACCGGTTCCCGTTCGGTCATATTTCGGATCAAAAAAAGAATGATCAAACATTTCAAAACACCTCCAATAAACAGGGCTAAAGGCTCCGAAACAATAAATAGTACCGGAGCCTTGATGATCAGTCAGCAAACAGCGGTGTGGACAAATATCTGTCACCGGTATCGGGCAGAAGGACCACAATGGTTTTTCCTTCGTTTTCAGGACGCTTTGCGAGTTCAATAGCGGCAAAGGCAGCAGCGCCGGAAGAAATGCCTACAAGCACACCCTCGCTCTTGCCAATGAGTTTTCCGGTAGCAAAAGCGTCTTCGTTGGACACGGGAATGATCTCATCATAGATTTCAGTGTTAAGGACATCGGGAACAAAGCCCGCACCGATACCCTGAATCTTATGAGGTCCTGCAACGCCGGTAGAGAGCACTGCAGAAGCAGCAGGCTCAACGGCAACGACCCTGACAGCAGGGTTCTTGGATTTAAGGTATTCGCCAACACCGGTTACCGTACCACCGGTACCCACACCGGCAACAAAGATATCGACATTACCCTCTGTATCTTCAAAGATCTCGGGACCTGTATTTTTTCTGTGAGCCTTGGGGTTAGCAGGGTTCACGAACTGTCCGGGAATAAAGCTGTTCGGGGTCTGGGATGCCAGTTCTTCAGCCTTTGCGATGGCACCTTTCATGCCCTTGGCCCCCTCGGTAAGGACAAGCTCCGCACCGTATGCCTTCATCAGCTGACGGCGTTCCACCGACATGGTTTCGGGCATTACGATAATAATTCTGTAGCCACGTGCCGCAGCAACAGCCGCAAGACCGATGCCGGTATTGCCGGAGGTTGGCTCAATGATCACGGAACCGGGTTTCAGCTTTCCGCTGGCCTCAGCATCGTCAATCATTTCCTTTGCAATACGGTCTTTTACCGAGCCGGCAGGATTGAAGTATTCCAGCTTAGCGACGATCTTTGCTTTCAGTCCTAAGGTTTTTTCAATATGTGTGAGTTCAAGAAGCGGGGTTTTGCCGATCAGTTGATCAGCGGATGTATAAATGTTTGCCATGATAATTAGTCTCCTTTTAAGTAGATTTTTTCTTTAAGCGTTTATCCGCTTTCGCTGCAAGTTTTGTGCCTACGCTCTGGAATATCTGCACCAGAATAATAAGCAATATAACCGCTGCTATCATAATTAAGTATTTATATCGGTAATAACCGTAGTTGATGGCGATTTTTCCAAGTCCGCCGCCTCCGATAATACCGCTCATTGCCGAATAGCCGAGAATGGTGGTAATGGCGATCGTGGCATTAGAAATAAGAGACGGTATGCTTTCCGGTATCATTACCTTAATGATGATCTGTAAGGGAGAAGCACCCATACTTTGTGCCATTTCAATAGTATTGGGACTTACCTCTCTGAGACTGCTTTCCGCAAGTCTTGCAACAAAGGGAAAGGCAGCTATAACAAGAGGTACGATGGAAGCAGTCGTGCCTACCACCGTTCCCACGACCAGTCTGGTAAGTGGAAAAACCAAAATCATTAAAATCAAAAACGGCACCGAACGGAGAAGATTTATGATGATGTTGAGTGTTTGCAGTAACCACTTGGGTAACGGTAAAATACCGTCTTTTTCTCCGACAACCAACAAAACGCCCAGCGGCAAACCTATCAGAATGGAGAACGCTGTTGCAAGAAGCGTCACATAAACCGTTTCCCAAATTGCCGTCAAAAACTCGGCTTCAATGATTCGCCACGCTTCACTTAGCGTTTCTTGGGAGAAGAGATCGTTAAACATTTACTGTCACCTCCTCTGCAAGTACATCCGGCATATCGGTAAGATATTTAATAGCTGTATCAACAGTTCCATCATCACCGGTAACGCCGAGTAACATAGAACCGTATGCCTTGCCGCCGATACTTTTTGTAGAGGCATAAGCGATATTCGCTTCAATACCTTTTTCAACTGCCATTCTTGCAATGAGCGGTGAGCCGGTAGCTCTCGCACCGTTGAAAATAACACGAATGAAACGTTGTTCGGATTCGCCAACGACCAAGGAATCAAAATTGCCTTCGGGAAACACAAGCCGCCTGGCGGCCTTAGATTTCGGATGGGAGAATACCTCCGTAACCTCGCCTTGCTCCGCTACCTCACCATGATCCAGGATAGCAACATGCTTACAAATGCTTTCAACAACGCTCATCTGATGGGTAATGATAATGACCGTAATACCAAGCTTTTCGTTGATACTGCGTATCAGTTCCAAAATCGAATTGGTCGTAGTCGGATCGAGAGCACTGGTAGCTTCATCACAAAGCAATACCTTAGGATCGGTCGCAAGCGCACGGGCGATAGCCACTCTTTGTTGCTGTCCGCCCGAGAGCTGTGCAGGATATGCTTTTGCTTTATCGCCAAGGCCTACAATATCTAAGAGTTTAAGAGCTCTCTTTTTTGCTTCTGTCTTGCTTTTTCCCGCAAGTTCCAACGGAAAACACACATTTTTGAGACAGTTCCGCTGCATCAGAAGATTAAAGCCTTGAAAAATCATTGTAATATCTCTTCGTACATTCCTCAAATTTCTTTCGGATAATTCGCAGAGATTAACGCCATCAATCTCAATCGTGCCGACAGTAGGACGTTCCAGCATGTTAATACATCGTACAAGTGTGCTTTTTCCGGCACCGCTCATTCCGATAATACCGAATATATCGCCGTCCGGAATAGATATAGACACATTTTTCAGTGCTTCAACAGAACCGTCGGCTGTATTAAATTGTTTTGATACGTTTTTGATTTCTATCATCATAGCCTCCGGTATTTACCCGGCAGAACAGGAACGCTCTGCCGGGCAATTTCTGCTTTATTCTTTAATTGCATCAAGAGAGGTCTGTTTACCGCCGTATATGCCAAGGGGTTCAACGTGAATCTGTGCTACAGAAACAATATGAGTGCCGTTTTCGGCATTGAAATCATCAAGGTAAGGTACATGTTGGAAATAGTTTGCGTCAACTTCACCGCTCTCAACTACATTGTTTGGCTGAACATAATCGGTGAATTCCTTGATTTCAAGGGTAATATCCTTTTCGGCCAAGATTGTTTTTACAACGCCAAGGATCTCCGCATGAGGAGTGGGAGAAGCGGCAACCGAAACGGTTTTTCCGGCAAGAGCGGCATAATCAATCGAGGAATCATAGCCGTCAGTGGTATTATCTACAACAGATACCACTGCACCGTCATATTCAGAAGAAATAAAGTCAGCAACCTGCTTGCTTTCCAAAGCGGCTTTGAGGGCTTTGATAATATCGGAATTATCATTGCCTTCCTTTACGGCAAGAATGTTACCGTAAGCGGATGAAGAACCTTCCAGGCCCAGCGCATCCTTTGTGGGATTGAGCTTTGCTTCGATCGCATAGTTGGAGTTGATAACTGCATAATCAACATCACGGAGCACATTGGGAAGCTGCGCAGCTTCTACCTCTTTGAATTCGATGTTGTGGGGATTTTCTTCAATATCAAGCGGTGTAGCCGTAATGCCTGCACCGTCTTTAAGTTTAATAACACCTAAATCTTCAAGCAACAGCAAGGCTCTGGCTTCGTTAGTGGTATCGTTAGGGATTGCAATGGTTATTTTTTCTGATTTGTTACTGCATGCGGTAAGAGAAAATGCTGTCGTAATTGCAATAACTGTAATAAGTAAAAGTGAAATTATTTTTTTCATGGTAGTGTTTCCTTTCGGTTTTAAATTTTTTAATTTGATATTGTTTTTACAGTTATAAAGAAATAATTATTCAGCATCACATTCGTCCGAATCGAAAATTGGCCCGGACTAACTTTTCAAAATAGTTTTCCATGGGTTAATTACCTGCCTTATAAAAAATAAATCGGGAGACTCCGATGAAGTCTCCCGGTAATAAGCACTATAAATCCGCAAAAGTTTAAGCGGCAAAGTGTTTTGCCTTTGAGATGGAGAACATATCGGAAATAAATGCGCAAAAAACCATGCACATCTGGCAAGTCCACATGCACATCTCCATCATCATATTAGTGGTGAAACCTAACTTTTTCATGATGCGTTCTCCTCTCCTCTTGAATTACCTACCGTTTAGGTTGGTATAAGCATAGCACACATTACCTACCTTGTCAATAGGTAAATGAAGATTTTTCTAAATTTTTTCCGCACGAATTTATCACATCTATATTTTCTTATAAAAGGGAGACTGACATAAGCCGGTCTCCTTGCGTTATTTCAGAGCATCTTTCATGGACTTTACATATTCACCAATATATCTCGGTGCGTCTTTGCCGTGCTTTTCCAGAAGTTTTACAATAGCCGAGCCGACAATGGCACCGTCTGAGATATTCGCCATTTTCTTTGCTTGCTCCGGAGTAGAGATACCAAAGCCAATAGCGCAGGGAATATCGGTGTTTTGCCTTACAACCTTAACAATAGAGGCAAGGTCGGTCTTAATTTCACTTCTGGTACCCGTGACACCGAGGCTGGAAACAATATAAAGGAAGCCTTCTGCTTCATTTGCAATCATGGCGATACGGTTTTCCGATGTGGGTGCAATGAGGGATACCAGATCCACGCCGTACTTCTTGCAGAGGGGCTGAAACTCCTCTTTTTCCTCAAAGGGCAGATCGGGCAGAATTAGTCCGTCGATTTCGATATTCTTACAGGTGGATATGAATTTTTCTGCACCGTAGGAGAATACCACATTGGCGTAGGTCATAAAAACCATCGGTATTTTTACATCATGGCGAAGCTCCTTAACGAATGCGAAAATCTTATCGGTGGTGATACCGCCGTTCAGCGCCCTCAGGTTTGCCCCTTGAATAACCGGACCTTCGGCGGTGGGATCTGAGAATGGGATGCCGAGCTCAATGAGGTCGGCACCGTTTTCCACAGCGGCTTTGACAGCGGCGGCTGTAGTTTCAAGGTCGGGATCGCCGCAGGTAATAAAGGCGATGAATGCTTTACCGTTTTCAAAGGCTTTTTTTATGTTACTCATGAATATCCTCCCCTCTGTAGCGAGCAATGGCAGCACAGTCCTTGTCGCCTCTGCCGGATATGGTGATAACGATGATTTTGTCTTTGTCCATTGTTGGTGCCAGCTTTATTGCGTGAGCAACGGCATGAGCCGACTCGATGGCGGGAATAATGCCCTCGGTCTTGGCAAGATATTCAAAAGCGTTTACCGCCTCATCATCGGTGACAGGCACATATTCCGCTCTGCCGATATCGTGCAGATGAGCGTGTTCGGGACCTACACCGGGATAGTCAAGTCCTGCGGAAATGGAATAAACCGGAGCAATTTGTCCGTACTTATCCTGACAGAAATAGGACTTCATTCCGTGGAATATGCCGATCCTGCCCGTAGCAATAGTTGCCGCCGTTTCAAAGGTATCAATGCCTCTGCCTGCCGCTTCACAACCAATAAGCCTTACACCTTCATCTTCAATGAAATGGTAGAAAGAACCGATAGCGTTGGAGCCGCCGCCTACGCAGGCGATAACTGCATCAGGCAGTCTGCCTTCCTTCTCTTGAATCTGCTCCTTGATTTCTTTGGAGATGACCGCCTGAAAATCACGGACAATGGTCGGAAAGGGATGCGGACCCATAACAGAGCCGAGACAATAGTGGGTGTCACTAATACGGGAAGTCCACTCACGCATGGCTTCGGATACAGCATCTTTGAGGGTAGCTGTGCCAGTCTTTACAGGGATTACCTCAGCACCAAGCAGACGCATACGGTACACATTGAGCGCCTGACGGATAGTATCCTCTTCCCCCATAAATACTACACACTCCATCCCCATAAGAGCGGCGGCAGTTGCCGTGGCGACACCGTGCTGACCGGCTCCTGTTTCGGCAATAAGACGGGTTTTGCCCATCTTCTTTGCAAGAAGCGCCTGACCGAGTACATTATTGATTTTGTGCGCCCCTGTGTGATTGAGATCCTCACGCTTGAGGTAGATTTTCGCACCGCCGAGGTCTTTGGTCATTTTCTCGGCATAGTAAAGGCGTGACGGTCTGCCTGCATATTCATTGAATAGTTCGGTAAGCTCTCTGTTAAATTCAGGATCGTTTTTATAGTGATTATACGATTCCTCCAGTTCTATGACCGCATTCATCAACGTTTCGGGAATATACTGACCGCCGTGAATACCGAAGCGTCCTTCCTGATTTGTCATAATCTATCTTCCTTTCTGACAGCGTTAATGAATGCCGCCATTTTAGTTTTATCTTTAATTCCGTTTGTTTCAATGCCGGAACTGACATCCACCGCATAAGGGTGAAGTATTTTTACCGCATTTTCCACGTTGTGAAGGGAAAGTCCTCCTGCGAGGAAATAGGGTCGTTTTATGGTTTTAATTAAATTCCAGTCAAATACCGTTCCCGTACCTGCACCTGAGTCAAGAAGTACATAATCTGCCGTGCTTTGTTCAGCCTTTAGGGTATCAACTGCGGTTTCAATACGAAACGCCTTGATGATCGGCTTATCGGTAAGTTCCCGCAAGTGCCAGATATAGTCTTCATCTTCATCACCGTGAAGCTGTGCAATATCAATGATGCCCTTGTTCAAAAGTTCGGCAATTTGCTCCGGCGTTTCGTTTACAAACACGCCGACCGCTTTGATTTGGGATTCAAGCCGACATTTCAGTTCTGCCGCCTTTTGGGGTGAAATATAACGTTTGCTTTTGGCCGCAAACACGAATCCGATATAGTCCGGCATTAGTTCGTTCGCCGCTTCTATGTCGCAGAAACGCGACAAGCCGCATAGTTTAATCTTCGTCATACCGCGCCTCGCAAATCATTGAGCTTGGATTTTTTGTCGGTTGCTCGCATAAGGGTTTCGCCAATCAAAACAGCATCCGCACCGATTTCACGGAGCTTTTCAATGTCTTCGGCGCTACTGACTCCGCTTTCCGAAACAAACAAAACATTTTCAGGAATGAGTCCCCGAAGTTTTATACTGTTGTCGGTATTTACAGAAAAATCCTTAAGATTGCGGTTGTTGACACCGATAATGCGTGCACCCGTCTTTAAGGCTACGCTTACCTCTGCTTCATCATGTGCTTCAACTAAGGCAGACAGTCCCAGTTCATCGCAGAGTTCAATATATTCCCGCAACTTTTCTTCACTCAGTATAGAGCAGATAAGCAGTACCGCCGATGCACCCAGTACCTTCGCCTCGTAGATCATATATTCATCCACCGTAAAATCCTTGCGAAGACAGGGTATGGAAACTATGGAGGCGATTTCTTTTAGGTATTCGTCACGCCCCAAAAACCATTTTGGCTCGGTCAGTACCGATATGCAGTCTGCCCCTGCCGCCTCATAATCCTTTGCAATCTGCAGATACGGAAATTCGGGAGATATCAATCCTTTTGAAGGAGACGCCTTTTTGCACTCGCAGATAAAGGAAATATCCGTCTTCTTCAGTGCATTTTCAAAAGCAAAGGAGCCTTTTGGTAGGGATAATGCTTGCCGTTTGATTTCCTCAAGCGGTATTTTCTTTTTTGCCTCAGCCACACGCTCTCGTGCGTGCTCGGCAAGTTGGTCTAAAATCGTCATACCTCTACCTCCGGTCGGTTGCTGACTTCTATGAGTTTTTTCAGCGTTGCAAGAGCTTTTCCGGAATCAATGATTTCTGCGGCAAGTGCGATACCGTCCTTCATACTGTCAGCCTTACCGCCGATATACAGTGCCGCACCGGCATTCATAAGCACAGCATTTCTCTTATGACCTTTTTCACCGTTTAAGATAGCAAGAGTAATTTTTGCGTTTTCCTCGGGCGTGCCGCCACGCAAATCCTCTTTGGTGCAGCGTTCAAAACCGAAATCTTCGGGGGTGATAACCGAGGACTTGAACCAGCCGTCACGAATCTCGCATACCGTAGTCGGTGCGCTCATTGAAATCTCATCTAATTTTTCTTGACCGTATACCACCATACCACGCTTGATTCCAAGATTGATAAGAACCTGCGCCAGAGGCTCCACGAGATAATCGTCATAGACACCAAGAAGCTGCATAGAGGGTGTACCGGGGTTGGTCAACGGTCCGAGAATATTGAACACAGTGCGGAAGCCAAGTTCCTTGCGGATAGCACCCACATACTTCATAGAGGTGTGATATTTCTGTGCGAAGAAGAAGCACATTCCGACCTCGTTTAACAGCTCAATACATCTTGCGGGACTCTGCTGAATGTTCACGCCGAGGGCTTCCAGACAATCTGCTGTTCCGCACTGTGAAGATGCGGCTCTGTTGCCGTGCTTTGCGACCTTCATACCGCTTGCCGCCGCTACAAGGGCTGAGGTGGTAGAAATATTAAAGCTGTGAGCGTTGTCACCACCGGTACCGACAATTTCAAAGAGTTCCATACCGGTTTCGACCTTGGTTGCGTGTTCCCTCATAGCAGCCGCACAGCCGGCAATTTCGTCCGTTGTTTCGGCTCTGGCACTTTTGGTAGAGAGTGCGGCGAGAAAAGCGGCATTCTGTGTGGCTGTGGTTTCACCGCTCATAATTTCGTTCATGACGGTGTATGCCTCATCATAGGTGAGGTCTTCTTTATTTACGATCTTTACAATAGCTTCTTTAATCATGGCTCATATCTCCTTTATGAAATTTGTAAGCATTTGCTTTCCGTCCGGCGTCATAATGGATTCGGGGTGGAATTGTACGCCGAAGACGGGATATTCTTTGTGTTGTACCGCCATTACCTCACCGTCTGTGGTGAGGGCGGCAATTTTTAATTCTTCGGGAATGGTATCGGCATCCGCCGCAAGGGAGTGATACCTTGCAACGGGAGCAATTTCGGGACAACCTCTAAACAGCGGGCAATCTGTGTCAAATTTCACATTCGACTGTTTACCATGCATAAGTTCCTTTGCATAGGTAACGGTCGCACCGAAAGCGGCACATATCGCCTGATGACCGAGACAAACGCCGAGTATCGGAATATTGTGAATTGTTTTCGCAACATCAACGATGATGCCTGCACCCTCCGGTCTGCCGGGACCGGGGGAAAGAATAATTCGGTCAGGGTTTAGTTCTTCAATTTCAGTAAGAGTCATCTCATCGTTTCGGATGACCTTGATATCCGGCTCAATCTCGCCGATAAGTTGATAAAGATTATAGGAAAAACTGTCGTAGTTATCTATTAAAAGAATCATAATTCCGCCTCCTGTGCAAGCTCTAAGGCTTTGAGCGAAGATTTGGCTTTGTTCAGACATTCCTCAAATTCCTTTTCGGGAACCGAGTCTGCCACAATACCGGCTCCGCTTCTAACAAATACCTTGCCATTCTTCTTATAGGCAATGCGGATGGCTATACAGGTATCCATATTTCCGGTAAAGTCGATATAACCGATAGCACCGCCGTAGATACCACGCTTGTTGTTTTCAAGTTGACCGATCAACTGGCAAGCCCTAATCTTTGGTGCTCCCGACAGCGTTCCTGCGGGAAGTACCGCTTCGATAGCATCCAGTGCATCATGTTTGTCAGTGATTTCGCCACGCACGGTGGAGCCGATGTGCATCACGTGGGAATAGCGTTCGATGGAATGGAGCTTTTCAACCTGTACAGTACCGAATTTGCTTATTTTTCCGAGATCATTTCGTCCTAAATCGACCAGCATATTGTGTTCGGCAAGCTCCTTTTCATCGGCGAGAAGCTCAGCTTCATGTGCTCGATCTTCCTCGTCGGTTTTGCCTCTCGGTCTTGTTCCGGCAAGTGGGAAGGTATGCAGCACGCCGTTCTCCAGTTTGACTAAGGTTTCCGGTGATGCCCCCGCAACTTCCACATCTGTTCCTGAAAAATAGAACATATACGGAGAAGGGTTGATAGTGCGAAGTACACGGTAGGTGTTTAACAGACTGCCTTCAAAGGGGGCACTCAATCGGTTGGAAAGCACGATCTGGAAGATGTCTCCCTCACGGATATGGTGCTTTGCTTTTTCCACCATGCCGCAGAACTCTTCTTTATTGAACAGGGGCGTGACCTCGCCCAGCAGCTTTCCGCCGGGTTCATTCTTCTTTTCACCATGTTTCAAAAGCTCTGCAAGCTGTCGGAGTTCCATAACTGCTTTGTTGTAACCGGTTTCCGGCTCATCCAGCGGCATATTTACAATGAGAATAATTTTCTGTCGGAGATGATCGAATGCGATAACTTTATCAAAGAGCATCAGGTCAACATCCTTAAATGCCTCGGTATCTTCTACATCACATTTGACGGTCGGCTCGCTGTAGGTGAGATAATCATAGGAAAAATATCCGACAAGACCGCCCGTAAAGGAAGGGAGATAATCGAAACGGGGACTTTTGTAATCGGCAAGGATCTGACGAATGTAATCAGACGGATTATCTGTCTTTACCTTTAGATTACCGATTTTCATTTCGCCATCAATGCAAGTGATCTCCGTTTTCGGGTCAAATCCGAGGAAGGTGTAACGTCCCCAGGTTTCATTTGCCTGAGCAGATTCCAGCATATAACAGTGAGTTGATACGTTTTTCAGTATCTTCATTGTTTCGATCGGTGTTGTGAAATCGGAAAGAATTTCACAGCTAACCGGAACCACATTATATTTTGCGGCTGAAGCAATTTTCTTGACTTCAGCTAAAGTTGGCAGAATTTTCATTTACTGCACCTCCAAATTGAGAAATTTAAGTTGGTTTTGATTTTAGGTTATGACCTATATTCAAGTCTTTTATCAGGCGCTTGGGACGCCACCAACGCTTTTTCAGCAGCATATTACAACCTCCTGTGAAAAGGAAAAACTCCTTTGACTTTTTACTGTCAAAGGAGTTATAAAACAAAAACGCCCTTGACAGAAATATACTCTCTGTCAAGGACGAATAATACAAACACTATCCGCGGTGCCACCTTGATTCATAGGAATGACCCTATGCACTTAGCAGGATACCAACATATCCCCGGCATTTGTACGCTTGCCTACAGCGTCGCAGAATACTTTGAGAAAATCTCATTTGACTGCGCCCTCAGCGGTCCATTTGACAACTTGTTTCTTGCCTGATTCTCAGCATCGCAGGCTCTCTGTAAAGGCATCATTGCCGTTATCTCCGCTTCAACGGTTTAGCTTATTAAATTTCTACGCCATATTATACTCATTTTTGCCTGCCTTGTCAATGGGTAATTTGAATTTTACAATGTTGACCTTCGGGCATTCCTTTCTATCATCCCCAAATGCACCGACTTAAAGGAACTGACACCCGAACTCGTTAATCGGCTGATAACAAGGATTGATGTCTTTGACAGCACCAAAGACGAGAACGGAAGAAAGCGCGTTCCGATTAAAGTCCACTTTATTGGTGTGGGTGTGCTTGAAATTCCCGATAGTAAAAAAATCCCTGAAACCTATGAAGAAATCCGCAAGAGTTCGCCAGTAGTGGCATGAAAAGAGAAATACGGTATAGCTTTAATCGGCAACACCGTATCCTACATACCACGACTGTCCTTTGCCACCTCTGGCAAAAGTGGGCGGGATTTTTTTGAGTAAAAAGTAATAGATATGTGGTAATAATTATTGTGAATTCTTAATTATTTTTGTTGACAGATTGATTTACCT
>JAUNJO010000079.1 GCA_030533225.1 Eubacteriales bacterium | reverse complement strand
ATATTGCAACAAGCCCTGTGCTTCTTAAATAACGAAAACATGCATCTGTATAATCATGTAAATTTCTTCGTTTTGTTGTAATGAATTTATCTACTGATCTGTCTACAGATTCTCTTGTTGATGTGTTTCCTGTGTTTATTTCTTCTGAATATATTGAACTAATTTCATCATCAATTACAGTTCTGAAAAAAAGTTTATATTGTCCTTGGTTTTTTGCTTTATCTTTTCGGAACGCTTTGATTTTTGAAACAACTTTATCAAATTTTCTATAGTCTGTAAGTTGCATACCAAATGCCATTATTTCATCAAATGTAACTTTTTCAAGATGATGAATCAATCTAATCAACTCTAAATATGGTTTCACCAAAAAGGAGGTTCCGTTATCTGGAGCTGAATGATATGGTGATGGCAGTTGAAACTTTAATAGCTGTCTCAAAATAACCTCTTCAGTTCTTTTGCCAGAAACCAAGTTTTTGCCTGCATCAGTCAACGAAACTGTTGGATTCAAATCAACAAAGCCTAAAGATTTTGGTGCTCGAGAAATACGATCTCTTGCAGAAAATGCAGGATCTTTAGGTTTCCCATGACTTTCATAAAAAGCACTTTCTGTCAATGAATTCATAAAAGCTTCTTGTGTTTTGACATTCCAAGGTTTTCCACCAAGCACCTCTTCTAATAATGCAATTTCTGGTATCATCTTAAGAGGGGTTCGGGGTGAAGTTGTAAAAAATAAAGTTTTACTTTTTATTTTTGCCATGATGACACACCACCTTTAATGTATTATACATTAAAGAATGCATCATTGGCAACAGTTTCAACAAAGTTGATAAAAATATTTATCCTATTTCCAAAAGAGAAATGTATTTATAGACTGTTGTGCGGCTAAGTTCGCAGAAAAAACACCCCGATGCGTTTTGCATCGGGGTGTTGCTATTTACCAAGGGAAAATTACTTGAGTGCGTTGTAAACTGCAACTGCGCAAGCAACTGTAGCACCAACCATGGGGTTGTTACCCATACCGATAAGACCCATCATCTCAACGTGAGCAGGAACGGAAGAAGAACCTGCAAACTGAGCGTCACCGTGCATTCTGCCCATGGAGTCGGTAAGACCGTAGGAAGCAGGACCTGCGCCCATGTTGTCGGGGTGGAGTGTACGGCCTGTGCCGCCGCCGGAAGCAACGGAGAAGTAGTTTACGCCGTTCTCGATTGCCCACTTCTTGTAGGTGCCTGCAACAAGGTGCTGGAAGCGGGTGGGGTTGGTGGAGTTACCGGTGATGGAAACGCCGACATTCTCGAACTGCATGATTGCAACGCCCTCGCGAACATCGTCAGCGCCGTAGCAGCGAACTGCTGCTCTCTCGCCGTCGGAGAATGCCTTTTCCTCTACGATTTTAAGCTCGCCTGTGAAGTAATCGAACTCAGTCTCAACATATGTAAAGCCGTTGATTCTGGAAATGATGTAAGCTGCGTCCTTACCGAGACCGTTGAGGATAACTCTGAGGGGCTCTTTTCTTGCCTTGTTAGCGTTTCTTGCGATACCGATAGCACCCTCTGCTGCTGCGAAGGACTCGTGACCTGCAAGGAAAGCAAAGCACTTGGTCTCATCTCTGAGAAGCATAGCACCAAGGTTACCGTGGCCGCGGCCAACAGCTCTCTGCTCTGCAACAGAGCCGGGGATACAGAATGCCTCAAGGCCGATACCGATAGCCTCAGCGGCGTCAGCGGCGTTTGTGCAATTCTTCTTAATAGCAACAGCGCAGCCCAGGGTATATGCCCAGGAAGCGTTCTCGAATGCGATAGGCTGAACGCCCTTAACAATCTCGTCGGGGTCGAAGCCCTTGTCAAGACAAAGCTGTCTTGCTGCCTCTAAATCTGCAATACCGTACTCAGCGAGGCATGCATTGATTTTAGGCATTCTTCTGTCCATACTTTCAAATGTTACTGCCATTTTCAATACCTCCTCTTATTCTTCACGGGGGTCAATGTACTTAGCTGCGTTGTCGAAGCGACCGTACTGACCGATGTTGTTCTTATATGCTTCGTCGGGGCTCATGCCGTGACGGATATCCTCCATCATCTTGCCGAGCTTAACGAACTGATAGCCGATAACCTCGTTGTTCTCATCGAGAGCTGTCTTGAGGACATAACCCTCAGCCATCTCCATGTAGCGAACGCCCTTAGCCTTGGTTGAGAACATTGTACCAACCTGCGAACGAAGACCTTTGCCCAGGTCCTCAAGGCCTGCGCCGACGGGAAGACCGCCCTCGGAGAAAGCAGTCTGGCTTCTGCCGTATGCAAGCTGCTCAAAGATGTTTCTCATAGCGGTGTTGATAGCGTCACAAACAAGGTCGGTGTTAAGGCACTCAAGGAGAGTTTTGCCGGGGAGAATCTCGGCAGCCATAGCTGCGGAGTGTGTCATGCCGGAGCAACCGAGGGTCTCAACGAGAGCCTCTTCTACGATACCGTCCTTAACATTTAAGGTGAGCTTACAGGCACCCTGCTGAGGTGCACACCAGCCCACGCCGTGGGAAAGACCGGAAATGTCGGAAATCTGATAGGATTTTACCCATTTACCCTCTTCGGGAATAGGTGCAGGACCGTGCTTAGGTCCTTTTGCAACAACGCACATTTTTTCTACTTCGTGTGAATAGTTCATAAATGTGACTGCTCCTTTCTTGATGTATAATGTTGAGATAACTCATACAGAAACATTATAATGGTTTTTGTTGGCTTATGCAAGTGTTTTTTGCTGATATAATCCCACTTTCGAGGGTTTTTGAAGTAATTTGGCGAAAAGTTTGCAAATTGTTTTAATTTGTGCCCTTGACTTTTGTGTTTCCCGGTGTCTATAATTATCTATAGAAAGAGATATATTTATATCGTTATTACGAAGGTTATGAAAAGTCGCACGGGGAAAACCCGAAATTTTGCCGAAAGTCAGGAGGATTACGCATGGCAGAAAAGACCGCAGCGATGACCACGTTCATCAGAGAGTACAGAAAGAAGATTAAAATGAGCCAAACGGAGCTTGCAAAGCGCGTCGGAGTGAGACGCGAGACTATCGGCAGGCTGGAGAAGGGCAAGTACAACCCATCGCTGAAGCTTGCGCTGGATATTTCAAAAGAGCTCTGCGCCAAGGTAGAGGACCTCTTCAACTTCAAGAGTGATGTTATCGCATAAAGCAGACAGCCGATATTATTCAAATAATATTCAAAATCGTATTCAAAACTGTATTCAATACAAAAGCAAAACCGCAGGAATCATCCTGCGGTTTTTTGCAGCCTTTCGGCAGATGAAAACTCGGTTTCGGCTTCCTTGTGTAAAGGGTGATTTCCCTGTTAGGGAAAATGTCAGCGAAGCTGACTGAGGGATTGCCGGAAAAGGCAGAACTTTTCACTTTCTTTCCCACCGTCACGGTTTATAGCCCAAAATGGTATACTCTCAAAATAGTCGTTGATAATCAGAAAACTTTTCAATCCCTCCGTCACGGCAGAGCCGTGCCACCTCCCTTTGCACAAGGGAGGCGAAGTGCGGTTTACCGAAAGGCTCCAAGACACCGAAGTGTCGCCTCTGTCTAACAAAAAAATCAATTTTTTATTGGGTACTGAACTTCAAATTATTATTCGCCAAGCTTACTGGTTTGTCGGTTAGTCAAGGAGTCTAAAAAGGCACCATTTTGTATCGGTTGGTTGGAAATCCATAAAGGCTCCCTTGTGTAAAGGGAGCTGTCAGCAAAGCTGACTGAGGGATTGCCGGAAAAGGCAGAACTTTTCACTTTCTTTCCCACCG
>JAUNJO010000078.1:2565-3807 GCA_030533225.1 Eubacteriales bacterium | reverse complement strand
AAGCTCCGTTGCAAAACGCACAACGGTACTTTCGCTGACTCCCACAAGTTCACCGAGTTTAGCGGCAGTCAAAAAAGCGGCTCTGTCGTAGTGCTGCTCGATAAATTCAGCTATTAACTTCTGTCCTTTTGAGAAGGTGCTCATTTTCGCATCAATGCGAACAAGCAGATGAGAATCCATAGGCTCAACCTCACAATAAAATATATAATATTTTATCACACTAAACTCGCAAATTCAATAGATTTTGCAATTTACACCGATGATTTTTGCAAATTGTTAATGTTTTCTGCTCATTTTTTGTGATTTTCTTTCATTTTGGGAAGATTTTGAATTTTTAGGGACACTTTTCGGTTGAATATCGATTACCGTGTCTTTGCAAGTCACAAAAACTTTTTTAGCTTTTTATTCAGTGCATACACTTTTCGCACATTATAAATCGCACACTAAATATAAAAGGTTGCGGCTAAAAAGTCACAACCTCTTTTTGCTCTGATATATCAGTCCTCGTCACCCTCGATTTCTTCGGGGATAAGCTTAAATACTTCGGCAACTCTGTCCCTCTGCCAAAGCATAGGGGTAACTCGCAGTGAATAGCCGTAGCCGTTGTCACATGCCCAGTCAAAAGGTTTTGCCCGGGGAAGTCCGTAAACTGCAAGAAGTGTCATGATAACTCCACCGTGGGTAATAATTGCACAGTCGGTATGGCCTGTCTCGATAAGTCCGTCAACTATCTTTTGGAACATTATACATACCCTGCGAGTGAAATCATCGTTGGATTCCCCATCGGGAGGGGTTATTCCCTTCTCCCCTGCAAGCCAACGCTTGAATTTCTCATTGTCCATAAGCTCATCGGCTGTTTTCTTCTCCCACTTGCCGAAATTCATCTCTGCGAGCTCCGGCACCACAATAGGCTCAACATCCGGGTACAGAAGTTTACAGGTATCGGTGCAACGCTTAAGGGGACTTGTGAATATAACCGGTGCGTATGGGTATTTCATTGTGGCGGCAAGGTTCTTGATTTCCTGTGCCCCCTCCTTTGACATACGGATATCCGATGCACCGATATATGCACCGTTGTAGGTTTCTTTTATTGCTCCGTGGCGAATTAAGTGGATGTAGTAAGATTTCACGGTTAACCTCCGATTTTTCTTTACATAATGTCATATTTGTATTATACTGTTTGTATATTAAATAAAGGTGTGAATTTAATGAACAAAGATTTTCCCAGAATCATAACAATGC
>JAUNJO010000078.1:0-2555 GCA_030533225.1 Eubacteriales bacterium | reverse complement strand
AAGAGAAAAATTTGAGTCAAAAGCAGGTATCTGCCGACCTGGGTATCTCTCAGGCACTTCTCTCCCACTACGAAAAGGGAATCAGAGAATGTAAGCTTGACTTTCTCATAAAAACCGCGGAATACTATAATGTTTCCTGCGACTTTCTCTTGGGGCGCACTCCCGAAAGAAGCGGTGCTACCCTGAGTTTCGAGGATATACCCGACGGTGAAGATAATGACACAAACCCAAAGAACAGCGGACTTGTAACTCAGCTTAACAAGAAGATTCTGTGCAACTGTCTGGCCGTTATCTTTGATATGCTCGCAAGAGCTCGGAGCAATCAGCTTACTGCCGATGTTTCAAACTATCTTATGCTGGCGGTGTACAGGGTTTTTCGCACTCTTTACAGCGCCAATCCGGAAAATCATCAGAGTATGTTTGCGGTAGACGAGGGGCTTTACGAGGGCTACTGCGAGGGACACATGGAACTTTTCGCCACCAAATTCAGACACCTTGCAAAGGAAAGCACAACCTCGGCTTCTGCACTTAGGATAAGGAGAGAAAAATACTCTGCGGAATTATTATCTCAGGAATATCCCGATCAGTCAAGTTCACTTTTCAACCTTATTCAGCACGCTGAAAGTAAAATTAAAAAGAGGAATTAAAGAAACCGCTGTCAGCGTGATTTATTCGGTGTCTGCTTAAGTGTGATTATATCACAAATCCTGCAAAAAACAAAGCACTTTTGGTAAATTGCCAAAAGTGCTTAAATTTTATCAGTTTGATTTACCCGAACTTACAAGCAGATATATATCGGAATTGCGTGATACTTTGTCTCCGGCGTCATAATCCTTGTAGCAGATTACATAACCTTTTTCCACATCACTGCTTGCCTTTTCCTCGGCATAAACCGCCGTAAACCCAAGGTCGGTTAAGGAATCCGATACACTGCGCAGGGACTTACCTTTAATATCATCGGGGAGTTCACACTTGAGAGAGCCTTTGCTCACCTTGAATGTAACCGTAAGGCCGTGTTCCGCATCTAAGGGCGTGCCCTCGGGGAAGCTTTGGGACATGATCACACCCTCGTCGTATTGGTCGCTGTAGCCGTCACTTGAGTCAGCGTATGCTGTCTGATATACAATAACGCCCTTGCCCTCAAGTTCCACCTTTGCGGTGCTGTATTTCTGTCCTACATAATCCTTGAGGGTTTCTCCCTTCCAATCATCATCAACAATGGGAGTAAGTGTTGTTTGAGTAGCAGGCGTAGTATCTTTATAAGGGTCGGTTTCATCTACTGTTTTGTCAACAATCAAAATTCCAATCCACAGGAAAACAAGCAAGGCCACAACTGTCACAATTATTCCTACGGAAAGGGGCGACATTCCGAAATTCTTTTTCTTAGGCTTAACTGAAGTTGCCATACTTGCCGTGCGGCTGATTTCATCCTGAATCGCCTTAACTGTGGGAGCAACGGAAAGCTGTGAACGCAAGTCACCGAAGTCGATGATTCTGTCCTCACGCTTAACCTGAAGGCCGTTGGCGAGTGCCGAAACAACATGGGGCGGTAATCTCTTAACGGTGTTTGTACTCATAAGGAGTGCGCCATCGGTCTTTCTCTCAGGTGCCGAAGCAGGCAAACTTCCGGTGAGCGCATAGAAAAGTGTGGCGGTAAATCCGTAAATATCGGTGATATTATCAAGGGGGAAATTCTGCTCATACTGCTCAGGGGCGGCACAACCGCTGTATAGCTGAGATTTGAGAGGAGTACCGCGTCTGCGCTCGTTAATAGTTGCAAAGCCTAAGAGAAGAGCTTTGCCTGATGTTGTTATATATAGATTTGCAGGAGAAACCGCATAATGGCCGTAGCCGTTTTTATGGAGCGCTTCCAAAAGTGAAATAACAGGCATAAACAGCGGCCTTGCAACCTCCCATTCAATCATTCCGTTGTTGCGGGCTACATACTCCTCAAAGGAAATAAGTTCCTCGCCGTCCTCGACTACATAACATGTATTGTTTGCACGGAAAATGTCGGTGATGGGATTCATAGCCGACATATCCTTAAGAGTTGAAAGAAAACTGAAAAATTGCTCAAAATCAGATAAGAGCCTTTGGAAAGTATCTGCCTTTGCAGGGTCAATTTCAAGCTTTACCTTTCCCTCTGACCGACTGTAATAGCCTGCCGGCAGAAATTCTCTTACAAATACAATCTTTCCCTTTTCACGGTCATAGCCGATGTAGGTTGTACTCTCTCCGTTGGTTTCAATATTGTTTCCGATTACATATCGCTTATCAAGCACTACACCGTAGGGCAAAAAAGGTGCGGTCTGGGTTTTGGTATTATCAAAACCGCAATGAGGACACAAAACCCCATCGCCCATTTCGTGCATACAGCCTATGCACAGTGACATGAAATCATCTCCTGTCTATTATTATATGACACAGTTACAGTAGTTTAGAGTATTATACCACAGGGAAAGGTGTAATTTCAAGGCTGATAGCTGTTACACAATTTACAGTTTTGTTAATATAAAGGTATTTATTGCATAGCTTTCCCGATAATATCAGTACCA
>JAUNJO010000077.1 GCA_030533225.1 Eubacteriales bacterium | reverse complement strand
CTCATTCCCTGACACTACCGCTGTACCGGAAATGCCGCATCGGTGACCGCCTGTGAGAGTAATGAAACCGTCTTTGATTTCATTTAAGTGAGAGTAGACAGAATAATTACAAATAGTGTTGAAGGTGGCAGACACTTCCTCATGAGTCACTTTCACCAAGTCATCGGAAAGGTTGTCCCGAATAAGTACGCCTCGGTATGACAGAGAAAACTGCTCTGAGTCAATATATACACATAAGGGTCTGCTGCTTCGCAAGGTGATTTCACCGATTTTGTGGGAAATATCCCGAGTTGCGTTTTTCAGCATCGTTTGAAGTCTTAGAGGCAAAACGCCGATTACATCGTCAAGTTGATTTTTTACTGCTTGCATCTTAATCATCCTTTCACGAAAGCATATGAAGGCTTATCCGCTTTTATGCAAAAAAGAACCTGTACAGTTATGTACTGCACAGGTTTAAGTTAATAGAAATATTAAATTAATATTGCAGGCTCGCCGAACTCATCGGTTCCGTAAAGGCTGTCGGTCGACTTTATGGCGTCATCTTTAGATTCAGCACCAATCATCGAAAGCAGTTGTGCTTCACTGATAACAGAAACTCCCAAGGTCTGCGCTTTAGTAAGCTTACTGCCCGCATCCTCACCTGCTAAAACATAGTCGGTTTTCTTTGATACAGAGGAGGTCACCTTGCCGCCGTTTGCTTCGATTATGGCGGTTGCCTCCTGCCTTGAATAAGTCGGCAAAGTTCCGGTGAGAACAAAGGTTTTGCCCTCAAAGATGTTGCTGACTGCGGTATTCTCGGCTGATTTCATGTTGATTCCAAAGGACACAAGTTCCGTAATTAAGGCTTTTGTACTCGGAAGTGAGAAGTAGTCATAAGCACTTTTTGCCATAATCTCTCCGAAACCGTCAATAGATGTATAGTCCTCAAGACTTGCTTCAAAGATACTGTCAACAGTCCGCAGTTTTTCGCACATGAGTTTTGCCGCCTTCAGTCCGATATGACGGATACCCAGAGCATAAACCAAACGGTAAAGCTCTCTGTCTTTGGATTTTTCCAAAGCGGTTAAGAGATTGGCTGCCGACTTTACGCCCTTGCGGTCAAGGGACAGAATGTCCTCGGCTGTAAGTCTGTATAAGTCAGCAGGTGAGTTAATCAGCTTCGCTTCGATTAACTGCCTGAGCACCGCAGGTCCTAAACCGTCAATATCCATTCCGTCTCTTGAAACAAAGTGGATAAGATGTCGCATAAGCTGTTCGGGACAGTCGGTATTTGTGCATCGGATAACTGCTTCACCGTCTTCTCTTATGAGATGACTTTTGCAAGAAGGACATACAGTGGGCACAACAATAGGAGTTGAATCAGGGTTGTGAGCGAAAAGTGACACAACCTCGGGGATAATCTCCCCTGCTTTGCGAATGATTACGGTATCACCGATGCTAATACCCTTTTCCCTGATAAAATCCTCGTTGTGAAGCACAGCACGGGAAACGGTTGTACCTGCAAGGTGAACAGGCTCGAAAATACCAACGGGAGTTACCGCACCTGTCCGTCCCACATTCCACTCAACTTTAAGGAGTTTTGTGGGCTTTTCCTCTGGGGGATACTTATAGGCCTCTGCCCATTTGGGAAACTTTGCGGTATTGCCCAAAAGCCTTCTTTGAGCAAAATCATCCACCTTGACAACTGCTCCGTCAATGCCGTAAGGAAGTTCTCCTCTGAGATTGCCGATTCGCTCAATCTCTGAAATTACATCCTCAATATCTGTATAAGTATTGTAGAAGGGAGCAGCAGGAAATCCCAAATTCTTGAGATAATCAAGACCTTCCTTGTGGCTATTAATCTCCTTGCCTTTTATCTGCTGAATGTTAAATACGAAAATATCCAGGGAACGCTCGGCAGTAATACTGCTGTCCTTTTGCCTAAGTGAGCCTGCGGCAGCGTTACGGGGGTTTTTGAATGGCTTTTCCTCTCGGTCAAGCTGTTCATTTACAAGTCGCTCAAAGGTATCGAAAGACATGTAAACCTCACCGCGCACCTCTAAAAATTCAGGGGCATTTTTGAGTTTTTTAGGCAGGGATTTTACAGTCAGGAGGTTTTCGGTAACATCCTCACCCACTACACCGTCGCCTCGGGTTGAGCCTCGGGTAAACACTCCGTTCTCGTACTCGCAGGAAACGGAAAGTCCGTCAAACTTCGGCTCAACAATGTATGTTGGATTTTGAACTACCTGACGAACTTTGCGGTCAAAATCCCGAATTTCGTCATGTGAGAAGGAGTCATGGAGGCTCTCCATGGGCACTTTATGCTCAACAGGTGAGAATTTTTCGCCCCGTTTTCCGCCTACATGGACAGT
This sequence comes from Eubacteriales bacterium, assembly GCA_030533225.1. Lineage (GTDB taxonomy): Bacteria > Bacillota > Clostridia > Oscillospirales > Acutalibacteraceae > Ruminococcoides. Next base: position 1,471 of record JAUNJO010000077.1, on the reverse strand, counting down.
GGGCGAATCCGGAGTTTGAAGCTCGGAATACTCAGCTTCGATATTCTCAAGCTCCCGAAGTAACATATCGTACTCGTAGTCTGAAATTTCAGGACTGTCCTCGTTATAATATCTGTTGTTGTGGTAATTTATAAGCTCACGCAACTGCTTTGCTCTGAGCCTTGCTTCTTCCAAAAGCATATAACTGCTCCTATTACTTATTATTGACTGCGGATGTACCTTTTTCCCTAAGATATGTTGATTCCATATCGGCTAAGTGAAGCTTTACTGCCAAGGGATATTTATCGTAAGCCTGACTTACAGTGTAGCCCTGTGAATCGTCGAAGCTTCCCATGTGCCAGCGGATGGCCATAGCCTCGTCAAGTTTCAGTCGCATGAATCTCTCAATGAGAAATACCGACTTTTCTCCGTGGCCGAAGGGGAACTTATCCTCAATGGCATAGAAGGGCTGTTTTTCCCACTGACCTGTGAGTTCGTTCTTCACATTTCGGGAGGATACCTTGTAGAATTCAGCCTTGCAAATATCGTGCAAAAGGGCAGATATTGCAAAACTTTCCATATCGTCCTCGCCCTCTTCAAAATGCTTTTCAACCATAGTGTTGAAAACATTTACCGAGTGCATAACAAGACCGTTTTCACAGGCGCAATGAAATTTTGTACTTGCAGGGGCTGTGAAGAAATCCGTGTTGAGAAGCCAATTCAGAAGCTCCTGAGAACCCTGACGGTGTATATTCTCCGTATAAATTTTGATAAATTCGTCTTTTGCAGTCATTTTCAGCACCTCACAGTAAATTTTCATTATACATTGCCCGCTGTCCTCCCACAAAACGCGGACGGGTACGGGCACAAATTACATTGGCACATCCGATTTGGCGTGTGGCGGTCTTAACGGGTACGGCGGTATTTTTGAGATGCATACCGATAAGTGTACCGCCAACATCCATTCCGGCATCGGCTTTGATATACTCAACTACTACAGGGTCGGAAAAGAGAGAATAAGCCAAGGTTGCAGACGCACCTCCTGCATGGGCATGAGGTACTGCATTCACTATTTCAAGATGTTCACGCTTCGCAAGTTCTCTTTCCACAACTAAGGCACGGTTGAGATGCTCACAGCATTGTGCCGCCAAATAGATGCCCCTATCCTTCAGAGTCGGATACAGAACACTGTAGAGAGCATTAGCGGCATCTGCGCTTGAGTGTGTGCCGATTCTTTCACCTATCATCTCGCTTGATGAACAGCCAAGAACAAAAATATCACCCTCGGAGAGCTTTGATGCCTCTAAAAGTTCACAAAGCACCTTATTTGCATCCTCTTTTATTTTGTTAAGTATATCACACATATTATTCACCACTGAGAATTAAATTAATAAAAAACATGGGCATCCGCTAAATAGAGGATGCCCAAATTAAGCCATAGATTATTCTTCGGTTGCTTCCTCTGTGGGAGCTTCCTCTGCTGTTTCAGCCT
>JAUNJO010000028.1 GCA_030533225.1 Eubacteriales bacterium | reverse complement strand
GCCCCATTCTGAGAATTATAAGTGTGTTTGTCTCAATCTTGCGAAAAGGCACTGAGGACAGCTTTCTTATGATGTAGTCGAGAGTTATGCACCTCTCCAAAACACCGTAAACCAAAGCAGTGCAAAATCCGCTGTCAAGTAAGTTCAGGTTATTCTCTTTTATACTTTGGTCAAGGGCAAGGTTTGAGTATGCATCCTGTGACAAAACCGATTTAAGCACCTCAAACGCCACTTCGCGTGAATTCTTCATAGAGTCTCCTGATAACTGAGATTAATTTCGTCTTCTGTTAAATATCATTACAATTCTGAGAAGCTGAAGAAGTGCGGTAAACGCAGCTGCAACATAGGTCATTGCGGCTGCCGAAAGCACACTCTTTGCTCCGCTGTACTCCTTGCCCTCAAGCATCGAGGTTGCCTCGATAGCCTTAAGCGCCCTCTTTGAAGCGTTAAACTCCACAGGCAGAGTGACAAGGGTGAAAAGAAGTGAGGTGCTGTAAAGAATTATGCCCAGCACCACCATAAGTCCGCCCATTTTATAGGCAAATGAATTGGTGCTGACAACATTGTTGTAGTAATAATTGAAGCCGGAAAAAGCAAAACCCAAAACAATCAAAAGCCAACCCAATGTTGAGCCGATTTTTGTGACAGGCACTAACACCGCACGGACTTTGTTGGGAAGATAACCCTCCGCATGCTGTACAGCGTGGCCTGCTTCGTGGGCGGCGATTCCAACTGCGGAAACCGTAGCCTTACCGTACACTCCGTCAGAGAGGTAGATTGTATTGGTTCGAGGGTCAAAGTGGTCGGAAAGCTTGCCGGCTGTTGTGGCAATTCCCACACCGCTTACACCGTTTGCACTGAGTACGCGTCTTGCAGCCTCCGCACCTGTAATCCCCTTGGAATTTAAGATTTTTGCGTTCTTGTTGTAGGCATTATTAACCATAAACTGGGCCACTCCTGCAAGTATAATCGCAGGAAGCATCCAGATTAAATATTCAAAATAACCGTAAAAATAGCCAAGCATTACTACACCTTATTTCCGAAAAATTGTCCTTTTTCAAGTCTGTGTCCCATGAGAAAGGCTTTTGAGTCCATCGCTTTCTTGCCCTCAAGCTGAAGCGTCAAAATCTCCACAGAGCCTTCACCGCAGGCGACAGTCAAAGGGGAAGTCTCCACTATTTCACCGGGAGCACCGGAAAGCTTTGATACTCTTGTGGTAATAAGCTTAACGCGTTTTCCCTCCAGGGTGGTTTGTGCCACGGGCCAAGGAGAAAGCCCCCTTACAAGATTATGCACCTCGTTGGCGGTTTTATCAAAATCCACCTGTGAAATCTCACGACTCAGCATTGGGGCATAAGAAGCTTCTGCTTCGTTTTGAGGAATACGGGGGGCTTCACCCTTTTCCAAGAGGTCAAGAGTGCTGAGCAGAAGCTTTCCTCCCTCGACAGACAACCTGTCAAAAAGCTCGCCCGAGGTTTCGTTCTCCCCGACCTTTGTCTTGTAGGTCTCTATCATATCACCTGTGTCGAGACCTTCACCCATGTACATGGTGGTGACACCGCCGTATTCATCACCGTTGAGAACTGTCCACTGAATAGGTGCGGCACCTCTGTATTTAGGAAGCAGTGAGCCGTGAACATTGATACAGCCGTACTTTGGGATATCCAGCACCTCTTTGGGAAGAAGCTTTCCGTAGGCAACAACAGCAATAACATCGGGATTCAGCGTCTTAAGAAGCGAAACCGTCTCGGAATCCCTGAGAGTTGCCGGCTGATACACCGAAATGTTATGCTCCTGTGCCAAAACCTTGACCTCAGGGGGAGTCATAACCATCTTTCTGCCCCTTGGCATATCCTGTTTGGTATATACAGCCAAAACATTGTGCTTTGAAGCAATAAGCTGCTTAAGACACTCGCAGGCAAAGTCGGGAGTGCCCATAAATACTATATTCATATTGAATTACGCCTCGATTTCGTCAGGCATAAGCATGCGGGTTGCTTTGTCCTTGTAGATTACTCCGTCCAAGTGGTCAAGCTCATGGCAGAAGCAACGGGCCAAAAGGCCTTCGCCCTCATAGGTGCGGTACTCACCGAAGCGGTCCTGCGCCTTGACGGTGACAGCCATAGGTCTCTTTACTATTCCGTACTCTCCGGGACAGGAAAGACAGCCCTCGACCTCCTCCTGCTTGCCGGAATATTTTACGATTTCAGGGTTTACAAGTTCAATTAAGCCCTCACCCACATCGATAACTACCACACGGCGAAGTACACCCACCTGATTTCCTGCAAGACCTACACCGTTTTGTTCGTACATGGTCTCTGCCATATCATCAAGCAAAGTATGAAGTCTTGTTCCGAAATCGGTGACGGGACGCGCGGTTTTACGGAGTACATCGTCTCCTTCTTTTACAACATTTCTGATTGCCATAATTTCCTCCAAATTAAAAGTTGAGGGGTTTTAAGTCAGCATATACTGTGACATTCTGATATTCTTTATTCTTGCCGAAATCAGTGAGAAGACCTGAGATAAGCTCACGAAATCGCTTGTTGTTTCGGCTTTTAATTATGATTTTGTATCGGTATTTATTATTTACCTTTGAAACAAGTGCAGGAGAGGGACCTAAAACCCTTATGGGCAAGTCCGTAAACTCCCCGGTGCATTTGAGCTTTAAGCACTCCAAAAATTCATTGGCGCAAGCGACCGCCTTTGACTTCTCCTCGCTGAGAAATCCTACCAAGAGCAAATCGGAAAAGGGCGGATAAGCGAGAAGCTTACGAAGCTCTATTTCATCTTTATAAAATGCCTCATAGTCCTGCTTTGTTGCAAGTTCGATAACGGGATTTTCCGGGGTTAAGGTCTGCACAACTGCTCTGCCCTTCTTATCTCCCCTACCGCTTCGGCCCACAACCTGAGTGAGCATGGAAAAGGCTCTCTCAAAGCTTCGATAGTCGTCGCTGTAGAGAATTTGGTCGGCTGACATGACACCAACCAGGGTGACACCCGGGAAATCAAGTCCCTTTGCCACCATTTGAGTGCCGATAAGTATGTCGTATTCCCCACGGGAAAAGGCTGAAAGGTGCTTTTCGTGGGCATTCTTTGTCATCACCGTGTCTGCGTCCATGCGGAGTATCCGTGCATTTGGGAAAAGTTCCGCTAAAGTCTCCTCGGCACGCTGTGTGCCCGAACCCGAAAAACGCAGGCTGTGCTCATGGCAGGCGGGACACTCGTTGGAAACAGGCTGACTAAAGCCGCAGTAATGACACATAAGCCTTGAGTTTTCCTTGTGATAAGTGAGACTTATTGAGCAGTTCGGACAGGTTATCGGCTCTTTACAGCTTTTGCAAACTGCAAAGGTATTATAGCCTCTGCGATTGAGCAGAAGAATAGTTTGTTCGTGATTTTTAAGGTTTTCCTCAATTTCGGTTAAGAGAAGTGAGGAAAAGCCTGTGGTATTTCCCGATTCAATTTCCACATTCATATCCGCGGTGATTACATCGGGAAGCTGTGCCGTGCCGAAACGGCTGCTCAAAGAAAAGAGAGAATATCTGCCTGCACCGGCAAAATAGTAGCTCTCAATATCGGGAGTTGCAGAAGAAAGAAGCAAGAGTGCATTCTCCTTGGCACAACGGAATTTTGCCACATCTCTGGCATGGAAGCGGGGCTTATTCTCGGATTTATAGGTGTGCTCCTGTTCCTCGTCCATGACTATAAGTCCCAAATTCTCAAAAGGTGCAAAGACTGCACTTCGAGTTCCAACGGCAATTTTGGCAAGTCCCATCTTAACACGCTTGTACTCGTCAAGTCGCTCACCCAGAGAGAGTCCGCTGTGGAAAATCGCAACATCGTCACCGAAAAGTCCCTTTAGTTTCCCCACAAGCTGAGGAGTAAGGGCAATTTCAGGCACCATTAGGATGACACCTTTTCCTTCACCTACAACATTCCGGATAAGCTCGGTGAAAACTGCGGTTTTGCCTGAGCCGGTCACACCGTAGAGAAGCGCCACTGCGCCCTTATGCTCGTCGTAGAGAGATTTTATACCTCTATAGGCTCTATCCTGCTCATTTGAAAGCTTGGGAAACTCTAATTTCTCCGCTTTTTCGGTAGTTGGGGTACGGAAAACCTCACAGTCAAAATACTCTGCAATACCCTTTTTCACAATGGCATCAACAACCGCGGTTGTGACACCGGTGTAGTAGCAAATCTCCTTGACGGAAACTTCGCCGATGCTCACAAGAAGGTCAAAGACAGACTGCTGTTTCTCGGTAAGAGTACCTGCAAAATCTGCGGATTTCGGGGACAGACGAAGCATTTTCTGAGATTTATCCCCTATTTTTCTGAAAGCGTCATCGGATTTTTTCAGCAAATTCTTCTGCACCATTTTTTCAAGCGGTGAAAAATCGGAAAGACCAAAAGCGGTCATAAGTTCCTGACGCTTAACAGGGGACTTTTTCTTCTGCAGGAAGGTGTAAATTTTCTGTTCTTCCTCGGATAAAGCTTCGGTATCTATGCCTTTCACTGCCTCGTAGACAGTGACTATATTGTAGTTTATACCTGCAGGAAGCATGGCCTTTACCGCTTCATAAAGAGTACAGTAGTAGTTTCTCTTCATAAACTCGGCCAGCGACAGCATACACGAGGGCAAGATAGGTTCATTGTCCAAAAGCTCACTAATAAACTTCAGTCCCTCGCCGCTGCCATTGTGCAGGCTCATAACCATACCCTGTCGGTGATTGTTGCCTCTTGCAAAAGGCACCTTTACCCGGCATCCGGGTTTAACTGCATCCGAATACTCCGAAGGCACTGCATAGTCGAAGGCCTTGTCAAAATGATAGACTGTGCCCTCCACCGCAACCGATGCTATAAGGCAGTTATCAGTCCTCATCCTGAGGCTCTAAGATATTGAACTTATGGCTTTTGAACTCGTCAATAGCCAAAAGTACGGGCTTGTCGGTGGTGACTATACCCTCATCCTCGAAATTTTGTGCAATTTCGCGTGCTCTTTTTGCCACGCCGATTACCAGTGCGTAACGGCTCTCCTTACCGTTTAACATATCGTCGATTGATGCTCTTATCATTTTATATACACTCCTATAACAGTATTTTTATTTTATATTTTGCCCTTTATAAAGGGAGATTTTACTCTTTGCCTGTGACTTCTTTGACAATACTAAGGACATCCTCAACTGCCTTGTCCAAGTCGTCGTTGACTACGGTGTAGTCGTAAACCTCGGAAAGCTTGATTTCACGCATAGCGGTCTCAAGACGGTTGCGTATCTGCTCCTCGGTTTCGGTATTTCTCAGGCGAAGCCGTTTCTCCAAGGTTTCAAAACTCGGAGGAAGAACGAAAATACTTACGCAATCAGGGTATTTCTCAATAATATTGAGTGCACCCTTAACCTCGATTTCAAGGAACACATTGAAGCCCTGTGCAAGTTTTTCTTCAACGGCTTTTTTAGGTGTTCCGTAGTAATTGTTGCAGTAGGTGGCGTACTCCATAAAGCCGTCATCATCTATCATTTTGTCAAATTCCTCACGGCTGACAAACCAATAGTGCACACCGTTTATCTCGCCCTCTCGGGGTTCGCGGGTTGTGGCGGAAACCGAAAGGCAAATTGACTTATCACGCTCCACCAGTTTCTTCATAATAGTACCCTTGCCCACACCGGAAGCTCCGGAATAAACAAACAGAGTACCGCGTTTAGCTGTATCACACATTTTTTTGTCCCTCCTCAATTCTGTTAGCTATAGTCTCAGGAGAAATAGCAGAAAGGATGATGTGATCAGAATCCGTAAAGAGCACCGCCTTACAGCGTCTGCCGTAGGTGGCATCAACCAAATTCCCCTTTTGCTTTGCGTCCTGAATAATTCTTTTAATCGGTGCGGAATCGGGGCTCAGAACCGACACAAGACGGTCTTGAGCAACCACATTTCCAAATCCGATGTTGATGAGCTTCATAATATGACCTCGTTTCTAAAGGTAGTATTTTACTCGATGTTCTGAACCTGCTCGCGGATTTTCTCAATCTCGCCCTTGATGTTTACCACCTGATGAGCAAGCTCTGCATCCTGAATCTTTGAGCCGATGGTGTTGGCCTCACGGTTCATCTCCTGAATGACGAAATCAAGCTTCTTACCGATTGAGCCGTCGGAGTCTATGTAGCTGTGAAGCTGAGAAATGTGACTGCGAAGTCGGACAGTCTCCTCGGCAACTGCAACCTTGTCGGCAAAAATAGCAACTTCGGTGAGCACTCTCTGGGGATCGTAGGTGTTGCTTCCCAAAAGTTCCTCGATTCTGTCGCGCAGACGCTTCTCATACTCCTCAACAATCTTGGGACTGCGTTCTTCTACAATTTCGACAATTTTGAGAATTGCATCTGCTCGGGACAAAACATCCTCATAGAGCTTCCTGCCCTCTGCCTCACGCATGGCAACGAACTTGTCAACTGCCTCCTCGGCAACCTCAAGCACATCAGAAAGCACCTGCTGTTCATCATCGGGAGCCTTGTGGGTTGTGAGCACATCGGGAAAACGAGCTATCATAGAGGCGGTTGTGTCATTTTCGATATTATAGCGCTGTGCGATTTCAGCCATAGCCTTACAGTAGCCTGAGGCGACAGAGTGGTTTACCATAACCTCAACTGCATCCTCCTCGTCAACGCTGATAACAGACACGAACATATCAATTTTGCCACGGTAAACCCGGGAGTTTACATAGGACTTGAGTTTATCCTCCAAAAAAGCATAACCCCTTGAAGTTCGGCAGGCGAACTCGAAGTAACGGTGGTTTACGCTTTTCATCTCTACGGTGATAACCTTGCCTCTGATTTCCTTTTCGGCTCTGCCGTAACCTGTCATTGACTTAATCACGATAAAAATCCTTTCGTTTGTTAATTTCCGTGTATTTATCCTTTGCTGTCGCCTTTCATAAATACTACATTAATTATAGCATTTTTCATTATTTTGCACAATAGATTTGTAACTAAATTGTAACCTTTTATGTTTGCAAATAACAGAAGTATGTGATATAATATCCCCGCAGTGTCGACCGGTGCCGACAAAGCCCTCCGAGTTTGGGAAAACCTGAGTTTTCCGCTGCATGAACACGGTATCAAAATTCTATTATAAAGGATGATTTTAATGTCAGGACATAATAAATGGAGCACAATTAAGCAGAAAAAAGGCAAAAATGACGCTGCCCGTGCCAAGATTTTCACAAAAATCGGCAGAGAGCTTATTGTTGCTGTTAAGGAGGGCGGAAGTGCAGACCCTTCCGTTAACTCAAAGCTTCGCGACTGTATCGCAAAGGCAAAGGCAAATAATGTTCCCAACGACAACATCGAGAGAATCATTAAAAAGGCTGCGGGAGAGGGCGACTCCACCAACTACGAAGCAGTCACATACGAAGGTTACGGTGCATCGGGCGTTGCAGTTATCGTTGAAGCACTTACCGATAACAGAAACCGTACCGCAGGTGATGTTCGTCACTACTTTGATAAATTCGGCGGTAACATGGGTACTCCCGGCTGCGTTAGCTTTATGTTCGAGCAGAAGGGCGTTATCGTAATCGACCGCGAGGATTTAGAGGCTGACGAGGACACTGTTATGGAGCACGCTTTGGAGGCCGGCGCTTCCGACTTTGAGGCTGACGAGGACATTTTCACAATTTACACCGAGCCATCGGACATGGGTGCAATTCGTGATGACCTGGCAGAAAAAGGCTATAGCTTCGTAACCGCCGAGGTTGCAATGGTACCCAACACCTACACCAAGGTTGAAGACCCTGCCGTTCAGGAAAAGCTCCAGAAGATGCTTGATATGTTTGAGGATAACGACGATATCCAGAATGTTTGGCACAACTGGGAAACCGAGGAATAATCAAACAGACAATCATAACAAAAATTTAAGCGGAGTGCAAAACACTCCGCTTTTTCTTATAGATAAGCGACGGCTTATCCCGTCGCTTATCGTTATACAATGAAACCCCCGTTTTATGGGGGATATTTATTTTTAGGTTTTCTTCAAACCGCAGGCGTACATTTGCCTACACTTACTTACATTAGCTTACATTCCTGCAATGTACTGCTGAATTGCGGTGGCGTCCTTTATGTTGCGCTTACAGTCGCGGTTAAAGTCGGAGATATAGTGGCTCCATTTTCCGTGATCCTTATTTGGAAAACCACAAAGCATATCATCATAAGAATCAAAAGTATCAAGCCGGGCAAGACACTTCTGAATTAAAGTTGCATCCTTTATGTCGAGGTTTTTATCTCCGTTAAGATCTCCGATACGAGTTATTCTATCGTAACCGCTGTCGGTAAAGAACGGCATGTATTCGTCCGGACTTGCATTAATTGCATCAGCCAGGGCAGTTACCTCTTTTGTTTCCATATCCACAACATAGTATGGCAGTATTTTTTCGCCTAAACTCGGATGTAAGCAATAAATGTAGTAGCCGTTTATTTCATGGTAGCACCTTGTGTCTGTTGCCGATGAATACACCTCTACAACTGCCCAATCCGGAGAGGCTTCCTTATCGCTATAGTTCTCATATACCATGAAGATGGCATAAATCGGCCCACTCTCAAATTTCGGATGATATTGCTTTAAGTAGTCATACATTGCATCATAGACTTCACCGTCTTTTATTATAGCGTCATAATCTATAGTAACCGCCTGCACCCCAGCCATTGTACACAAAGACAACATCAAAACCATAGACAGTGCAACAGCCAGAACTTTTGAAAACGATTTTTTCATAAAGTCACCTATCCCTTATTGTTTAAATAAAAAATTTAGTAAAACAGCATTAGTTTTTAGTTTTACTCAGCACATCGGTTACACACCCCACCATTAACTTATTTAGTAAAAACAACTATTTTTTTTGAACACGGTCTCTCATTAATTATATTATAATACCTACCGTTTTGTTTATAAACAATATTTTGTTCGTAATAATAATTTTTCAAAAGATTTGATGTATTTTATTGACAACAGGTGATTTTTATGAGTAAAAACTGCTTTATATACGGCATTAGGCTTTTACTATACTTTTCTTTACTGAGGGTTTCGGCAGTTATTTATAAGGGTCTGTGAAATCTCTTTGGGAGTTTTCCGCAAAAGAGAAAGGACTGCCCGTTTTCGGAGCAGTCCTGTTTTTGATTCACGGCTTTTTGCCCATATCACTTGACAGACCTGAAGCCTATACCGTCTATTACAAGGTTTCCTTTGTCGAGATAATACTGCATTGTGCCGGACTGGGGGTCGCCCACGTAGTTGCCTGCGGTCAGGAGAATCTCATCCTCGTAAACAGTGTAGTTAAATTCAAGTACATAGAGGCAGTCGGAACCGTTCTGCATGGTAACTTCATAACTTCCCGTGCCGTTCTTGTCAAAGGTATATGTACCGTAGGTTTCCTCGGTCCATGAGCCTAAAATCTTTTCATCAATATTTACTTCCTTGATGCCGAGCTCGTCAGCGGAAGCATGGTTCAGAGCCGTTACCTCTTCCTCAATTTTGGGAAGCTTTGTTTTCTTGAACTCCACAGGCACACCGTAATCAACATAGGTGACGGTCATAGTGTCCTTGGTATCCCCGTAGGAGAAGGTCATGTTTGCATTGGATACACCCATCATCATACAAAGAAGGTCGCTCTTGATGATGAGGTCTTCATCTTCGTTTTCGGGTTTTACAAGTTCGTAGTGGCCGTAGTACTTATTTGCACCGTAGTCAACCGTTACTTCACCGTTTTTTTCGAATATAAGGTACATTCCGGTCTCTGTTTCGCTGCCGGCAAGTGTCCATACACCGTCGATAGAATCTTTGAAGAAGGTGTTAAACACAAACACCGAACCGAACACAATAGCTGCAACAAGAACTAATGCTACTGCAGAAATGATAATGGGAACCTGAACGGGACATTTCTTCTTTGGAGCTTTTTGCTCCTCGGCATCCACTTCTTCATCAGCTTCTTCGAAACTCTCATCGGTTATTCCGAAGTTTTCAAGCTCCTGTGCCAAATCCTCTTTTGATACATCCAAGGTGCTGAAGCTTTCCGGGGTTTCTGTTTCAGTCTCCGCTGTATTCTCAGTGTTTTCAAACAAATCTTTATTTTCTGTATCCATTTTATACCTCCGTTAATATTTTTGGGTAACAGATTAATGATACTATTATTTTTGAAATAAATCAATATATTTATATGATGTTTGTGTGAAATTTTCGTGTTAATATCGCCGTTTTATATGCATAATAAACATTGAAAAACGGCACAAATCATGGTAGAATATGGTTAATTGTTCTCTTATCAATAATTTACTTTAATATATGAAGAGGTTTTACCAATGGACCACAATAAACTTTACACACTTTGGATGAAAAATGCAACTGACGACCCCGACCTTAAAGCTGAGCTTTTGGAGATTGAGGGCAATGACAAGGAAATCCATGACCGTTTCTACAAACAGCTGGAATTCGGCACAGCGGGTCTTCGCGGTGTTATCGGTGCGGGCACTAACAGAATGAACATCTATGTTGTCCGTCAGGCTACCCAGGGACTTGCAAACTACATCAACAAGCAGTTTGGCGGCGGTGCTGTTGCTATCTCCCATGACAGCAGAAACAAGGCTTCATTGTTTATGAATGAGGCCGCAAGAGTTTTGGCGGCTAACGGCATTAAGGTTTATATTACAAGCGAGCTTCAGCCCACACCTGTTTTGAGCTACCTGGTTCGCCGCTTCTCCTGCAAAGCAGGTATCATGATTACCGCAAGCCACAACCCTGCTAAATACAACGGCTACAAGGCATACGGCGAGGACGGCTGCCAGATGACCGATGTGTCCGCAGGCATTGTTTACAACGAGATTTGCAGTATTAATATGTTTGACGGTGTCAAGCTCTGCGATTTTGACGAAGCAGTAAAGCTGGGCACTATCGAGTATGTTGCAGACAGCGTTTACACCGAGTACCTGAAAGAAGTGAAGAAACAGCAGATAAATGCCGGCATCTGCGAGGGTGCTGACCTCTCTGTTGTTTACACTCCCCTGAACGGCACAGGCAACAAGCTTGTTCGCCGCGTTCTTTGTGAAATCGGCGTCAGCAATGTAAATGTAGTTAAGGAACAGGAGCTTCCCGACGGAAACTTCACAACCTGTTCTTTTCCCAATCCTGAGCTTCCCGAAGCTTTGGAACTTGGCATTGAGCTTTGCAACCGGGTTAAACCCGATTTGCTCCTTGCTACCGATCCCGACGCTGACAGAGTGGGTATTGCCGTACCCGACCGTGACGGTTCTTACCGCCTTATTACCGGTAACGAAACCGGCATTATGCTCACCGACTATATACTGAAGTGCAGAAAAGAAAACGGCACACTTCCCGAAGATGGTGTTGTAGTTAAGACTATCGTTTCCACAAGACTTATCGAGCGTATCTGCAAGCACTACGGCACACAGATGAAGGATGTTCTCACCGGCTTTAAGTACATTGGCGAAATTATACTGGGCCTTGAAAAAGAAGGCAAGGAGGATAACTACATCTTCGGCTTTGAGGAAAGCTACGGCTATCTTGCAGGCACCTATGTGCGTGACAAAGACGCTGTTGTCGCTTCTATGCTTATCTGCGAGATGGCTGCTTACTACAAAAAGCAGGGCAAGTCTCTTGCAGAGGTTATTGACGGTCTTTACCATGAATACGGTTACTACTACAATAAAACCCTCGACTTCTACTTTGAAGGCGCTGAGGGTATGCACAAGATGAGCGCCCTTATGGACGCACTCAGAGAAAACGCTCCCAAGGAGATTGCAGGCTTTAATGTGGAGGGCATCTGCGACTACAGAGAAAGCACCGACACCAATATACTCACAGGCGAGACCTCCGAGATTAACTTACCGAAATCAAATGTTCTCTCCTACTCCCTCACAGGCGACAACGCTGTGATTGTCCGTCCAAGCGGTACCGAGCCAAAAATCAAGCTTTACCTGACTTCCGTCGGCACAAGCAAGGAGAATGCTCTTGAGATTATGGAGAAGATTAAGGAATCCGCAAAGACTCTCCTCGGCGTTTAATAAATTTCATTATAAATTCTTCAGCAGTGGTGATTTTTTCATCACTGCTTTTTTATGTCAAAATTTTCTATTGACTTTTTCGAACGCTTGTTCTATAATAATTACACAAACATTTGTTCTATTGAATGTATGCTTGATGATTTTATACTGATTCCCGATAGAAATAAGACTTTGATTTTTATCGGGTATTAAGTATTAATATGAAGGACTGATGAATATGAGGTATATACTCCACAGCGACTGTAACGGATTTTTTGCAAGCGTTGAGTGTCTTTACAATCCCGAAATCAGAAATAAGCCTGTGGCGGTTTGCGGTGATGCAGACAAGCGTCACGGCATAATTCTTGCCAAAAACGAGGTTGCGAAAAAATACAAGATACAGACAGGTGAGGCTGTTTGGCAGGCACAGGCGAAATGCCCTGAGCTTGTGACTGTAGGCGCTCACTATGACATATACATGAGATTTTCCAAAATGGCTGAGAGGATTTATTCCGATTATTCCAATTTTATCGAACCCTTTGGACTGGATGAATCCTGGATTGACATAACGGGAAGCGTCAAAGATTTCAAGCAAGCCGAAAATGTGGCTCATGAAATCCGCGAAAGAATAAAATACGAGCTTGGGATTACAGTCAGCATCGGAGTGAGCTTCAATAAGATTTTCGCAAAATTGGGAAGCGACTACAAAAAGCCCGACGCGGTAACCGTTATCACTCCCGACAACATGAAAAATGTTGTCTATCCCCTGTCTGCCGACTGTCTTTTGGGTGTTGGCCGCGCCACTAAAAAAAGACTTGAAAATTTGGGTATTTACACCATCGGCGACATAGCAAGCACACCGAGAAATGTGCTTCACTCTCACTTGGGTAAATTCGGAGACACCCTCTACACCTTTGCAAACGGCTACGATATGTCCACGGTTAAACCCCAAGGCTACTCAAGACTGCCTAAATCCATCGGCAACTCCACTACCCCATCGAGAAATATGGAAAACCTTGAGGATGTAAAGATTGTTATGTCGATACTTTGCGACAGCGTTTGCAGGAGAGCAAGAGAACAAAATCTGGCGGCGAAAACCGTGTCTGTCAACATTCGTGACAAGGACCTTTTTATCATAAACCGCCAGATGAAACTTTCTCGGCACAGCAACATGAACTCCGAGATTATGGAGGCGGCGATGTCGGTTTTCGGGAGTAACTATGAATGGAGAAAAGCAATCAGAAGCATCGGAATTTCACTTTCCGACTTTACCTTTGCAGATGAGCCGCAGCAAACCTCACTATTTGTAAATGAGGTTAAAAGAGAAAACAAAGTTCAGCTTGACAAGTCGGTAGACAGCCTTAAAAGACGCTTCGGTGCATTCTGTGTACGCCCTGCATTTATGTTAAAAGATAAAGAGCTTTCCTCGTTTTCTCCAAAAGAGGAAAACATAGTACACCCCGTAGGATTCTTCGGGTAGGAGGTTATATAAATGAAAGAGTATGTTTCTGTTACCGCACGCTTTGACTGTGACGGTAATCTGCTGCCTGTTATACTTCATTGGAAGGATGGCAGGGACTTTTCTATTGACAGAATTTTAGACATGAGATACGCCGCCTCACTCAAAGCGGGCGGCGCAGGAATTCGTTATAAATGCAGGATTATGGGGCAGGAAAAGTACCTTTTCCTTGAGGATAATCGATGGTTTGTTGAGGGAAAATAATCAGCAGAACACAACATCAAAACCGTTGTAATGCACTAAAAGTTCAGTGGCGATGTTATCCTCCACCTTTGTTATTTTAATAGTATCGGTCTTGCCGTTTGTATAGTTTAAGGTTATCTCATCCTCGGCGGTGAGGCTGTACTCACCCACACCGTCGCCCTTATTGACGCCGATAGAAATCAAAAAAGTCTTATCTTCATTAAGTTCCAAGATACCGCCGTAGTCTCTGTACCCTGTGCCAAATGCCCAGTAAAGTTCAACCTCATCACCGTTTTCATCGTATGCTCTAACAGGCTCATAAACCGCGTAGAGATTCACACCCACAGGTGCGTTTGTGGTTTCGGGGACTGTAGTCTCCGGGGCGGTGGTTTCTGCCGGTGTTGTTGTCACAGAGGTTGTTGCGTCAGTGTCTATAGGCTTGTCACTCTTACAGGCACCAAGGCTCAACACAGTAACACAAAGCATCAATACTGCTGTGATTTTTAGAAATTTACTCATTTTTATCCTCCTCTTGCTCCTGCTTCAGAAGTTTTTTGAGCAGGCCGCGTTTAATCATTTTTCCGTTGTAGAATATATATTCCTCATCGTCGCCCTCGAGAAGCTCCTCTAAACCGTCGGGTTTATCATTGGCGTCAATGGATACGGAAGGTATCTCAGGGTTTTGGGATTCTTCGGTTTTTGCCTTTTTCTCACCTGCAACCGCCTCAAACATTTTTGGATAAATAAAGTGGCAGATAAGAAACTGACACGGCGCGGGAATAAGCACCAAAAGCGCAAATACCGTATATGAAACAAGCAGAATCTTTACAAGCTCCAGGGTGAGAGTACCCGCCAAATTAAAGAAAACAATAATAGGCATGAGCACCACCGCCAAATAGACAATGATACTCAAAAGTGACAAAAGACACTCTTTGAATTCGCCGAATACCGAAAGCGCGCTGTTTTTGAATGCATCCTTAAGCTTAAGTTCGAACGAGGGTATCATCAAAACAAGACAGAAGAACATAAACAGGAGAAAAAGGCAAATCAAAACAGAAAAGAAAAGCAAAATGTAGAACATCCAACTGATCCCGGAGGCAAAGGCAATATAACCGGAAATGCTGAAATAACCGCCGACGCAGGCTATGTAAAGGAGCACACCGCACAAAAGGAATTTGTACCAGTTCTCCTTTACGGCTCTTAAATATATTTTGAAAATACCTTTATCATATTTGCCTGTGGAAAAATTCCTTGTAAGTACCACAACACCCGGATAAAAGGGGCTTACCAACACAAATACAAGCGGGAGCGTCAAAGGTGCTATATGCACCAGAAAATGGTCAAGAAGATAAGCTCCGCACAGAGCAATGCCAAAAGGCAACGCAAATATGAGGTTTGTGAGAATAAGCCGTCCGAAATTTGACTTGAACTTATCAAGCAGGACTTCAAATCCCAGCTTTTTTCTGTTGTCGCTCATTTTACACATCCTAATCTACAAAAACAGTCTACTAAAAAAACAGCTTGGCAAAAGCGGTCCACAAAAGCATATCCAAAAGTGACGCACCTGCGGACAGCATCAGCATATACAGGCTTCTAAGACAATATGTACGCAACATGCCGTTCATGGAAAGGGGTAGTTCCTTCCTGAGCATAAACAGTTTCAGAAAACTCAGGCTGAAGGCATGGGCTTCTCCGCACATAACCAGAAGGGCAAAACTCATTAGGAATAATCCGCCGAGCATCACAAGAAGGTAGAAGCCTACTCCCCTAAACCCGAAATTAATAATAAGGTAACCTGCACACAGTCCCGTGCCGAAGCCTTTGAACATGGGCACTAAGAAAATACAGAAAGCGCCCCATGCAGTAAGGCCCAAAAGAAAAGTGCCTAAAAGAAAGAGAAAATTTGAAGCAAAGCTTGAAGCAAATGTCATGTGCATGGGTTGAGAAAGCCTTGCGTCAAGATTTGTGGTGAAGAGAAAATCGAGGCTCTCCAAAGTGGATTTTTCACATCGGCTTGCGAAAATCGAGCCTAAAAGCACACCAAAAGCAAAGGCTATCACATAAAAGCACATGACACCGTAGCGCCTTAAAAAGCTTTTGGCATCAAGGTTCATCCTTGCCTCGGTTTTGGGCATTCTGCGAAATCTTCTCGGAAAATTCAGTACAATACCTTTCATAAGCTATCCCCCGGTTTCGGAACCTTTGTCGGTTGTCCGTTTTAGTAATGCTTATGAAAAAGGACTTGCTTTTATGCTTCTGCTGAAAGCTCCTTGGCGCGTTTTGTACAAGCTGACATTGCATCCTTCACAACGCCCTCAAAATTATTGTTATAGAACACACTCAAGGCTTCAAGGGTTGTGCCTCCCTTGGAGCTTACTTTTTTTATGAGTGTTTCGGGGTCATCACCGGAATTTCGGAGCATTTCCGCACTTCCCACCATTGAAGCACAGATAAGATTCATTGCTACCTCGTATTCGATGCCCTCACCTACTGCGTAATCTGCCATTGCTTTAGCAAAAAGGTAGAAGTAAGCAGGAGAAGAGCCATTGACGGAAATAACGGCGTCCATTTTATCCTCGGTGAGAATTTCCGCAACTCCCCCTGTGGCGAACATACTCCTTACAACCTCGAATACATCCTCCCTAACATTTTCGGAGGGACAAATGGCAGTTGCACCCTTGGAAAGAAGCAAAGGAGTGTTCGGCATAACCCTTACAACAGGGCAATCCACACCTAAGTTTTCACGCACGAAGCTTATGGTGATACCGGCCGCAATGGAAACAAAGGTCTTATCTGAATTTGCGCTGTCCTTGATTGACAAGATTACCTCTTTGTAGTTTTGAGGCTTGACAGCAAGAACGATAATGTCGCTGTTTTCGGTGACAGACAGACTGTTTTCATCCACACTCAAGCCTTTTTCCGAGAAAACTCTGAGCTTCTCTGCATCCATGTCAAACACATGAATGTCAGCGGGAGTGAAATTGCTTGAAAGAAGTCCTCCTATAATGGCGGTTGCCATATTTCCGGCACCGATAAATCCGATTTTCATAGTTACCTCCAAAATATAATGTCAAAACAGCCGATTGTATTACGGCTGTTTTGTTAATGCTTACCCCTAAATGTAAAAGGATTTGTTTGAGGGACAGGTGAAGCTGTAATCATACTTATTGTCTCTGCCGTTGCGAACATACTCTCCGTAGTAGAAAACATCAAGCTCGTCCACACGCCTGTAGAGAAGTCCCCACACACAACCGCCGGCATGATGATACTGCAACACAAGTTTGGTAAATTTCGACTTATCAACTTTGCTCAATGAGTAATCTCCTGTGTCGCTTAAAACACCCTTGGTTACATAATCAGCATAAACATAGCCCTTTGTGCCGTCGCTTGTCTTAACATTGTACCAATTATTGGTGGGAGTCATACTTAAAAGAGTCAAGGATTCACCGTAGTTGAGGACTGCAAGTACTGTTGACGAGGTACTTGCTTCTTTTCGGAAATTGACACCGCTGTCATTGATATAAGCATCGGTTTCCTTGGCTGTTGTGTTGTTCTTGCCTGTTGCCATAAAGATATCCTTAAAATCCGAATCTCCCGAAATGGTGTAGGCTCCCAAATTATAGGCAAAGGACAAAAGAGCGTCAAACTGCTGTTGGTTCCGCTTAAACTCGTACTTATCGAAATATAGGTTCAGTTGGTCGGTATAACCGCCGTTGTTGACGGTATCCACCAAATGTGCAAAGGCTTCCCTCTTTGTCATATCGTTATAGAATTTATCGCCCACATAAACAACCCGACCGTAGCCGAGGGTTGGGAGGCCATTTGCCAGGCTATCGAAGTAGACACAGGGGGAATATCCCTCAAACTCCGAAATCATGGTGATGATTTCGTCTGAACCCCGTCGGGTTTCAAGGGTTTCGGTAGTCTTATCTGACGATTTTCTGACGAATATTGTTGTATTGGCATCGCTGCAGGTTTTGTAGGTGCCGTCCTCACCCTTTGCGTAAGCTACTACCTTGTGTGTACCTGCGGTTGAGGTTTTTACTGTACCTGACCAAAGGAAAGTATTGCCGTCGGTGACTTTGCTTGTGGCGGTGACAGTAGTTGTCTTTGTGCCGATGGTAACATCAAACTTAACACCTGTGCGGGTTTTGTCGGTGATAGCATAGAGGGTGATATTCTCGTTGGGTGCCGCTGTATTGGGTGAGCTGTAGGCAAACCTTACAGGCTCTGCCGCCTTAACATCCACCAGACAGGTCCTCTCACCTAAAGAGCTTGAGGCTGTGATTATAGCTCTGCCCTGTTTTTTTGCTGTTATGAAGCCATTTTCAACCTCTGCCACAGACTCGTTGCTTGAAGTCCATGTTATGGTTTTTGATGAGCTTGCACTGTTAAAAAATGTTTTGCCTTCGGTAACTTCTATTTTAGAATATTCGATTGAAATACCCGAGGGAGGATTTGTGACTGTCACAACACAAGACGCAGACTGTCCGTTTGCTGTGGCGGTAATTGTGGCAGTACCTACACTCTTGCCCAAAATTAAGCCCTGAGCATTCACAGCTACAACAGAGTTGTCAGAGGTTTTCCATGTTACTGACTGATTTGCAGTAATATTTGCATAGTTGCCTGATGGCAAGGAAATTTTAGAATGTGAAAGCACAACAGGATTTGTCGGCTCTGTGGGAGTTGTAGCTGGCTCTGTGGGTGTTTGTGCAGCCTTTGTAACTGTAACCGAACACTGAGCAGCGGCATCATTACCGGGAATTGCAACACTAATCGTAGCAGTTCCCTCTTTTAATGCATTTACAACACCGCCTTTTGATACCGAGGCAACGGAAGTGTCAGAGGATGAAAAAACTGCGGCACTCTGGGCGGAGGATAATTCATTGGAATATACGGATAAGATAAAGCTTTTTCCTGCCTCAATCCTGACAGATGACTGAGATAGGGCTATTTGTACATGGGGAATCGCGCTTTCGGGTATGGTCTGACCCACCAGCGACTCAAGTGAGGAGCTGTCAAACCAATCGGGTGTAACAAGCTCTTCTTCCTCTTTGACAATTTCAACGCTTAAGTTCACATATGTACGGTAAATGTAACCTGTGTTGCTGTCTATCTTCACCTTAACCCAATCTTCCTGTGAATTATCTAAAACAGTGAACTTTGTGCCCTCTGCCAAAGTAGAGATAACCGCTGAGCTTGTGGAGGCTTCTTTGCGGAAATTTACATCGGAATCGCCGGTTACACCTTTTATTACGGTTGAGCCGTTGGGGTCGGCGCTCAGATAACTCACCGAGCAATAACCCTTTGTGCCGTCCTGACGGCTCACATGCGCCCACTCATTTTTGCTGTTTTCCAGTAAGGTGAGTTTTTCGTTCACATTCAGGGTGACAATTATATTGTCTCCATTTGTGGTGGCTGATGAACG
Organism: Eubacteriales bacterium; assembly: GCA_030533225.1. Taxonomy (GTDB): domain Bacteria; phylum Bacillota; class Clostridia; order Oscillospirales; family Acutalibacteraceae; genus Ruminococcoides. Next base: position 1,515 of record JAUNJO010000028.1, on the reverse strand, counting down.
CAGACGCACAGCGTCAGTAGTATAAACCACAGAAGTTGCTCCGCTTGCTGAGACTGCACCCACAAACAGAGAAGATATTATCAGCAGAAATGAGAGAACTAAACTTAACAACCGTTTGCTTATACACTTCATCAATACACCTCCTAAACGAAATGACAAATTCTCTTTTGATTATACCATATTCGCCTTATTTATTCAATGTCATTATTTTACTTAAATCGGAATTTTTTCCGCCATTTCAGTGCGTATGTACTTATTATTCGCGTAAAGGCGAAATCGTAGACTATAAAAATCAAATTACCTGCCAAAAGGAACGCCCACGGCAGATAGATTCCGAACAATTCAAAGCTTTCCTTTGGAATCATGAGCACATATATGCTTACAAAAAACGCCAAAACCATTGCCGTGTTAAAGACGGCAAACTTGAGTATATACTGTAAATATACCTTTTTTAGTTTCTCTATAAGGCCTTTAAGTATCGGATATATTCCAAAAAATGCCGTGTAATACAGGCAGGCTTCCTTGTCGCTTGACAGCAAAAAGGAAAGCACAGACACAACAATATACACGCTGACTGCATAGGAATAACCTGCTTCAAGCACTATGAGTGCCAGAAACATTCCCACAAAGCAGGGAGCCGCATAGGTGCCGATGGGAATTAGTCCCGTGAGCAACATTATCACCACGGACAACGAGGCAATAACAGATGAAAGAGCAAGTTTAACTGTTTTCTTCATAAAATCACCAAACAAAAATAAGCTTAACAGCAGGGAATACAATCTCCGCCCATGCACTCGCAGCAGGAGTCCAAACAGCATAACGCTGTGCAGACATCACAAGAACTGCAACCGTTTGAGGAGTAGGTTCTCCGATATTCGGGGGAGGAATAAGCACGCTGACGGTTCATGCTCTCATAAGCATTGCGAAATTCAGGATTAGAAGGGTCTTTTTCGTAGGCTTTTGTGAAAAACCGTGACGCATTATCGTGGAAGCCACGGCGGTAATAAATCATACCGTAGAGGAAATACCACTCTCCGTCGCGTCTTTCCTCGGGAACGCCCTTTAGAATCGTCTCTGCGTCATCATATCTGCGACTGTTTATCAAATTGCGGACATCAGGAAAGTTGGTATGAGTGTAGTTTCCGCTGTTATACGAATTGTAGGAGGAATATTCCCTATTTGCATTTCGAGTATAGGAGGTGCCTTCTTTTCGCATACGCTGAATTTCATCGTAGGCTTCGTTTATTTCTTTCATCTTCTCCGTTGCCAATTCACCCAGGGGACTGTTCTGATAATTGTCGGGATGATACTTTTTGGCAAGGTCTCTGTATGCTCTTTTAACCTCTTGGTCTGTAGCATTTTGGGAAATGCCCAGCACCTCATAGGGATTTTTGTTCATGGTATTTTTCCTTTCGAGAATTAATTATCTCATATTGCTTCTTGGGAAGTCCTAAAAGTATTATATTGTCAAGAATTTCGCTGAACCTCTTAAACTTCAGCAACTGATAAGCGTTA
>JAUNJO010000027.1 GCA_030533225.1 Eubacteriales bacterium | reverse complement strand
ATAATAGTGAACAAACTTGAAACTTATAGGAAAGTTATCTTAAAATCATGTGAAAACTTTGATTTTGGGATTACACAAAACCGCCGCAGCCAAAAGCTTGCGGCGGTGTATTTTATCAGTAGGGTTGAGCAATACACCTGCGGAAAGTGCTTAAGATATAGTCCGCCTCCTCGTCGGTGATGACTGTGTTAAGAGGAAGTGTCAGCTCGTTTTTATACATATCGTAGGCATTGGGGTAGTCCTTGATGTCATAACCCAACTGCTTGTAGGCAGTCAGCAGGGGCAGAGGCTTAAAGTGAACATTACAGATAACTCCGTTTTGAGCCATGCGCTTGAAGAAAGCGTTTCTGTAGTCCTCACCCTTGCCGTCGAAACGGACAAAGTAGAGATGTCCGCTTGAACGGTGGTCAGCGTCTCTGTGATTGAGCACACTCACGGGCAGGTCCTCAAAGGCCCTGTTATACTTTGCGATAAGCTCATGCCGTCTTTCGATAGTCTTTTCATATCTCTCAAGCTGGGCAAGTCCCAAAGCCGCCAGAATGTCGGGCATATTACACTTGTACTGAGTGTCAACCACATCGTACTCCCAGGATGTACCCTTGTTTTTGGCGTAGGTATCCTTGGTCTGACCGTGAAGGGAAAAGAGCATGTACTGACGGTAGAGAGCCTCGTTGTCGATGCCCTCATGACTGCGCCATGTTACAGCACCGCCCTCGCCTGTGGTCAGGTTCTTGACAGCGTGGAAGCTGAAGTTGGTAAAATCCGCAACCTCGCCGCACATCTTACCCTTTCTGCTTGCGCCGAAAGCATGAGCCGCATCGCTGACAACCAGAGTTCTGCCGTAAATCTCCTGCATTTCGCTTTTGGGCTTAAACAGGTGACGCTTGCTGTTCACAACCTCAAAAACCCTGTCATAGTCGCACATAATACCTGCCAAATCAACAGGGATAACCGCCTTGGTTTTCTCATTTATAGCGTCTGCCATCTTGTCATAGTCCATCTCAAGACTGTCCTTTTGGCAGTCAATCATAACGGGTGTTGCTCCGATGTGACGCACGATAGATGCAGTTGCGGTGTAGGTATAGGCGGGGACGATAACCTCATCTCCGGGGCCGATGCCCAAAATACGCAGGGTCATCTCCGCACAGGCGGTCTGAGAGGACAGACAGACTGCCTTCTCGGTCTTGCACAGCTTTGCAATATTATTTTCAAAAAGCTTTGTTTTAGGTCCTGTAGTAATCCAACCCGATTCAAGCACAGCTACCACTGCGTCGATTTCTGCCTTGGTGATATCGGGAGGAGAAAAAGGAATATTTTTCATATCTTATCTCCTGAAACACAAAAGATTATATATCCTACTTTATCTTCTGCATTATACTACAAACCTTGCATAAAGTAAAGTTATTTTTCTTTTGCGCTCAGCTTGAGATATTTTTCCCGAGTTGCCAGTCCTCCCCGCAGGTGCCGTTCCTCCTTGTTTTTCATGAGAACGGCTTTTACATCACGATACAGTGAGGGATTCAGGGTTTTGAGCCTGACGCTCACATCTTTATGTACGGTGCTCTTGCTTATGCCGAACACCTTAGCCGCAGTGCGCACGGTCGCCTTCTTGTTCCATATATATTCCCCAAGGATAACAGCTCTGTCCTCGATACTGCCTTGCATACTCTCTCCCCCAATAAATTTCTACCAAAATATATGCAAAATTTTCAGCCTTTAGCACAAAATTAAAAGTCTATGAAAACGGCGGAAAAACTATGTAGTATTTCACGGATTTTTGTTTACACAGGGAAGTTTTTGTGGTAATATAGAATCGGGTATATGTGTTATTATATATATCCATAAATCAGTACATATCGGAGTTATCGTCTATGAGAAAAAATACTAACCGAAATAAAACATATCCAAAGTTTAAGCGGCTCATGGATTTATCCATGTGCTTGGTTCTTATTCCCCTTTTGCTTTTTCCTATGGGAGTGCTGGCTCTTGCCATAAAACTCGATTCTAAAGGGCCTGTGCTCTTTAAGCAAAAGCGTGTGGGTAAGAACAACATCCACTTTACTATTTTGAAATTCCGCACCATGACAGTGGACACCGATGCCGACACCCCCACACATCTTCTCAAAAGTCCCGAGGATAAGCTCACCAAGGTGGGAAAGGTGCTCCGAAAACTGAGCCTTGATGAATTGCCTCAGCTTTTCAACATTTTGGCAGGAGATATGTCCTTTATCGGCCCCCGTCCCGCACTCTGGAATCAGTATGACCTTATCGCTTTGCGTGACGAAAACGGAGCAAGCACCTGCACCCCCGGACTTTCGGGTTGGGCACAGGTAAACGGCAGAGACACCCTCACCCTTGAGGAAAAGGCTCGGCTTGACGGAGAATATGCCGAAAAGCAAAGCTTCCTGTTTGACGCAAAATGCTTTTTCCTGACCCTGACCTCGGTAATTTCCGCCAAGGGCAACAAGGAAGGAGGTACGGGAAATGTCTGAAAATAAAAAGCCCAAAATTCTCATGGCAACCACCATATCCAAGGCTTTCGGGTGGTTTGTGTCCGATTCTGCAGAGAACTTTTCACAAAAGGGCTTTGATGTCACCGTAATGTGCGGTGAAACGGACGAAGACTTTATTAAACGCCACGAAAAATTCGCCCATGTAGTACCTCTCTCCATCACAAGAGGAATGAACCCTGTCACCACCCTGAAATGTGTAATCGAGCTTTCAAAGCTCTTCAAAAAAGAACATTTCGATATAATCCAATACACCACCCCCAACATCGCCTTTTGCTGCAGTCTTGCAAGAGGCTTCAAAAAGATTCCCGTAAGAGTTTACGGACAGTGGGGACTGCGCTACGAGGGCTTTACGGGCATAAAGCGTTTTGTGTTCAAGGCTCTTGAAAAGTTCACCTGCAAAAAAGCCACCCATATCTACTCCACAAGTAAAAAGAACCGTCAGATATCCATTGACGAAAAGCTGACCTCGGAGGACAAAATCTTTGTAATCGGACACGGAGGCACGGTGGGTGTGGACTTTTCCTCCTTTGACCTCAGCAAAAAGGCGCAGTACAGAGCCGACATACGCAAGAAGTACAACATTCCCGAGGCTGCCTTTCTGTTCGGTTACACAGGCAGAATCAACAGGGACAAGGGCATAGAGGAGCTTCTCACGGCATTTCGGGCGATACTTGCAGAAAAACCTCTGTCAAGGCTCATGCTCGTAGGCATGGAGGACAGCGTCAATCTCCCCGACAGGGAAATGCTCGAGTGGGCAAAAAACTGCAAAAACATTACCTTTACGGGAGGGGTTGACTCCTCTCTGGTTCCTGAATATATGGCCGCAATGGATATCATGGTACACCCCACCTACCGAGAGGGTTTTTCCATGGTTTTGCAGGAGGCAATGGCTATGGGAGTTCCCGTCATTACCACCGATATCCCCGGTCCCTCAGAGGTTATTACCGAGGGTAAAACAGGCGCGCTTGTGCCTGTACAAAACGCACAGGCTCTCTATAAAGAGATGAAGTCCCTTATGGAGGATTCTCACCGAATGGACAGATTCTCCCGGGATGGCAGAAGGAGAGTTGAGCTTTTCTTTGCCCGCCCAATAATGCTTCGAAATATCTACAACAAATACTGCGAGCTTCTGGGAATAGGCGACAGAAAAATAAGGCTTATGTACCTTACCTCAAAGCCGGAGTTCGCAATATCGGCGCAAAATGCAGGGGTAGACAGAATCTTTCTTGATCTTGAGGTTATTGGAAAAACCGAAAGGCAGGGACACCTTGACACCGTGGTATCTCACTCATGCCTCGAGGATGTTCCTAAGCTTCGCAGAGTTTTGAAGGATGCAGAGCTTGTTGTCAGATGCAACCCTGTCCACGGGGGACTGTCCCGTGAGATTGACTCAATTATTGATGACGGTGCTGACATGATAATTCTCCCCTACTTCAAGACAGCAAAAGAGGTCAAAGAATTTCTGTCCATAGTAGGCGGCAGGGTTAGAACCATGCTTCTTTTTGAGACAAAGGAAAGCGTTGAGTGTATAGATGAAATTTTGGCCCTTGAGGGTATAGACGAGGCGTTTGTAGGACTTAACGACCTGCATTTAAGCTACAAGACGGACTTTATGTTCAGACTTCTCTCCGACGGCACAGTGGAGAGAATATGCGAAAAATTCCGAGAGAAAAACATTCCTTACGGCTTCGGCGGTTTGGCAAAAATCGACGAGGGATTAGTGCCTGCTCAGTACATAATCCCCGAGCACAAGCGCATTGGCTCAACGAGTGTTATCCTCTCACGCACCTTTAGAAATGAGGTTGCGGGAGGACGCCCCGTGGACGATATGGAACACGAAATCTCTCTCATAAGAGCCTGCGAAAAAGACGCAGAAGCTATGACGGAAAAAGAGCTGGAGGAGAACCGGCTCAAGGTTTGCGAGCTTGTGGAAAAAGCAGCGCAAACCGTAAGGACAGATAAAAGAGAAACAGTAAGCAAAGGGGTGTAAATATGGATAAAGAGTTGCCGAGAGTTTTAGTCCCCACCATAACCGAATGGCGGGATTCAAACGGAAACCGCACCTTGCCGGAAATTTTTTCCTGCTGGGACAGGGACAAGGTGGCACAAATTTACACCCGCGCCCCTTTGCCCGACACCGCCGTCTGCGACAGATTTCTGCGTATAAACGAAAGCGATGTTCTCAAAAGCATATTTAAGAGAAGCACATCCACAACCAAGCGGGTGTATAACACCAAAACGGAGGAATGTACTTCTCAGCAGAGCGCCGAGCTTGAAGCGGAACGCAAACGCTACGCAAGTGCAAAAAAACATCACAGTTGGTTTTTGACTCTTTGCAGAGAGGCTGTGTGGTTTTTGGGGAAGTGGAAAACCCCGGAGCTTGATGCCTTCGTGGAGGAATTTAATCCCCAGATGCTGTTCTGCACCATCTTCCCCTTCTTCTATGCAGGCAGAATCCAGCTTTACCTCATTAAAAAATGCAAGGTGCCTGTTGTGGGGTATCTCTTTGATGACAACTACTCCTACAAGCCCTGCGGACTGAATCCCTTTGCCTACATCCACAGGTTTCTGCTCAGACAAAATGTAAAGAAGCTTGTTAATGCTTGTGACGAGCTTTTTGTCATATCACCGATGCAAAAAGAGGAGTGTGACCGACTTTTCGGCACCCACAGCACCATTCTCACACGACCCATTGACACAGATACGCCGCCCGAGTTCAAAAAAGCCGAGCTTCCCATAAAAATGGTCTATACCGGCAATATGCGGCTCGGCAGGTTAAACTCCCTCTGCGAAATTGCAAAAGCCGTGAGTGAGATTAACAAGGACGGCGAGAAAATCCGCTTTGACATATACTCCGCAGATACACCCGGCAAAAAGGAAAGGAAAATCCTGTCTACAGGCGGTACTCACCTCAGAGGGTGCGTTCCCTCCGAGGAAATTCCACGCATCATTCAGGAAGCGGACATAACCGTCTTTACCGAAGACTTAGGGATTCAAAACAGATTCACGGCGCGGCTCTCTTTCTCCACGAAGCTCACGGACTATTTCACCTCGGGCAGATGTATCTTCGCCTTGGCTCACAAGGACATCGCCCCCACGGATTACCTGAAAAGGGAGGACGCCGCCATTACTGTCACCTCATATAAGGACATAGAAAAAACTCTGCGCCGCATGGCAGAAAACCCTCAAATCATTGAGGAATACGGCAAAAAAGCCTACGAATGCGGTGTGAGAAACCACAGCAAAGAGAAAGTCCTCGGAACATTCAGGGAAGTCATGCTTTCTGCCTGCAACAAGGGATAAAGGATAGATTATGAAAATTCTTCAAATTAACAGTGTCTACGGAATAAGAAGCACCGGACGAATTGTTACCGCCATTGAAAAACTCCTTGACGAAACAGGCTTTGAACACTGCGCCATTACGGGAGAGGGAGATTTTTCCGACCCTCATGTGCATGTTATGAGCGGCAGGCTGTATCAAAAGGCAAATATTCTTTTGACCCGTATTTTCGGCAGACACGGCTTCTACAATAAGTGGGCTACCAAACGGGCGCTCAAATTTATCGACAGGGAAAAGCCCGACCTGATTCACCTGCACAACCTCCACGGACACTACATTAACGCCCCCTTGCTCTTTAACTACATAAGGGAGAAAAAAATTCCCTTGGTTTGGTCCTTGCACGACTGCTGGGCATTCACCGGGCACTGTCCTCACTTTGACTACATCGGCTGTGAAAAATGGAAAACAGGGTGCTATGACTGTCCTCAGCAAAAGGGTTATCCTGTCTCTTTGTTCTTTGACAGGTCCGAAAAGAACTATCGGGAGAAAAAGGCGCTTTTCACAAGTGTACCCGACATTCACTTTGTTTTGGCATCGAAATGGCTTCAGAGCAAAGTGAAAGAATCCTTTTTGGGAAATTATCCCTCCTGCATCATCATGAACGGCGTCGACACAAGCGCTTTTTACCCAAGAGTAACAAATCTCAAGGAGGAGCTGGGACTTTCCGGCAAATTCGTGATAATGGGTATTATCAGGGAATTTTCGGGTCCAAAGGGTGGCGAATTTTTCTTAAAGCTTTCCGAAATGCTCAAGGAGGACGAGTACATTGTTCTTGTCTCCTTAGAGGAAAAGCCTGAGAATATTCCCCCTAACATTACGGCACTTCCGCGTACGGACAGCAAGGAAAAACTTGCGGAAATTTACTCCATGGCAGATGTTTTCGTAAACACAACCCTGCAGGAAACCCTGCCCACAGTGAACACCGAGGCAATCTGCTGCAACACACCGGTGGTAAGCTTTGACTCAGGGGGATGCGGTGAAACCGTGGACGAAACCTGCGGAATACTTGTGCCCCGAGGCGACGCACAGGCTCTTTACAATGCTGTGCAAAGGGTGAAACGAGGCGAGCTTTCCATGGAAGGCCTCCCCACCCGCAGAGAAACCCTGGACAACGGCGCCCGTTTTTGCGCACACATTGATTTATACAAGCAAATCTTATCAAAATAAAGTCATAAGCGAACAGGAGAGAAAAATGTCTGTTTGGTTCTTCATGCTCATAAGCATTGCGGCTGTCAGATTTCTGATACCCGACGCCTTGGGCGAAAAAAAGAAAAATAGAATATTTTTAGCTCTCTGCTTCTTTATTATTGTTTTTGTAGTGGGCAGCCGAAGCCCTCACCTGACCCAAAGTTTTGACCTGTACAACTACTTTTCCTGGTACGGCAGAGCCCTTGTCATGCCCCTGAGTGAGCTTATCGACGGTGCTCCCATGGAGTCTTTTTACCTTGTTCTCAACAAGATTTTGGCATGGATTGTTCCCTGGAACTACTTTATCATCTACTTTGAAGCCGCATTTACCACAGGCATCATGCTCTGGTACATCTACAGAAATGCCGACAGCGTGTACCTTGGGGTGATAGTTTACATCTGTCTCGGACCTTGGCAGTTTTTCCTAACGGGCTTCAGGCAATCCTTTGCTATATGCATCTGCTTTGTGGCATACGAACTTCTAAAAAAGAGAAAGACCTCCTGGGATATAGTGAGTGTCCTGCTCATACTCCTTGCCACCGCCATACACACCACCGCCTGGGTTTTCTTCGGCGTGTTTATTATACGAAGGCTCAAACTCACAAAAAAACTTGTGCTTTACGCTTTAATGCTTACCTTGGTGCTTTTCCTGTCTGTTGACACTCTGCTTAACCTTGCAAATGACACACTGGGCAGAAATTACACAGATACTTTCCAAGGCAGTATCTTTGGGGGCCTTGTGCCGATTATAATTTATATCGGCACGCTGTTTGCCGCTTATTTTCTCTACAAAGAGGACAAAACCCTCATTGATGACAACATGAGAATGGAAATAGTAATGCTCCTGACAGGTCTTTGCATCTACTGTCTGCGCTACAACATAACCATTATGGAGAGGGTGAGTTTTTACTTCACCCCCACTGTCACAATCGCACTTTCAAACTCCATCACAAGACAGCCGAACAAAATTCAGCGCAACATCCTCTTTGCCCTGTGCATTGCTCTGTGCGTTTTGCTTTTCGTCTACCGCAGCTTTACTCAATACGGTGAGTATCACTTTTTCTGGGAATATCTGGAAAGGAGGGTTTTCCTATGACAGTAACTCTTGTATCCGGCTTTCTGAATCATCATCAATTAAGCCTGTGCAGTGCGTTTAATTCACAGTGCGATAAATTCTACTACATCGCCACCGAGAAAATACCTCGTGAAAGACTGGCTCTCGGCTACAAAGATTCCAGCGATTTATACGATTTCGTGCTTAAGCCCTACGAATCCAAAGAAGCAGAAAAAGAAGCCCTGAGGGTTATCTCGGAAAGCGACATAGTAATCTTCGGCACCTGTCCCGACAGCTATATCGAACACAGAATGAGAGAAAACAAGCTCTCCTTTCTTTACTCCGAGAGATTTTTCAAAAAGGGTCTGTGGCGCAGGTTTATTCCACGCACAAGAAAGAAACTCAACTCACGGATTCTCAAATACAAGGACAAAAATCTCTATGTGCTTTGTGCAAGCGCCTTTTTACCCTACGACCTGTCAAAGCTCGGTTTTCCCACGGAAAAATGCTTTAGCTGGGGATATTTCCCCGAAGCCGACTCACATAAGGCTCGTCCCCAAAGGCACAACAAAACCGTAAAACTCCTGTGGGCAGGACGGCTTATCTCGTGGAAACACCCTGAAGATGCCGTTAAAGGCGCTCTGTATCTGGAGAAAAACGGTGTTGACTTCACTCTCGACATACTGGGCGAGGGAGAGAAAAAAGCCGAGCTTGAAGCAATGGTACAGAATTTAGGACTTTCCTCAAAGGTGAGATTCTGCGGTGCAATGCCCCCTGAAAAGGTCCGGGGAAAAATGAGGGAAGCAGATATCTTCCTTATGACCAGCGACTATAACGAAGGCTGGGGCGCAGTTGTGAATGAAGCCATGAGCGAGGGCTGTGCCCTTCTGGCAAGCTCTGCCGTTGGCTCTGTTCCCTATCTCATTGAGGACGAAGTAAACGGACTTGTGTACCGCTACGCGGACAAATCCGACTTCCTGCAGAAACTTCTAAAACTTGCAAAAGACAAAAGTCTTGCCGAAACATTGGGCGAAAATGCCTTTTTGACGATAAAAGACGAATACAACGCTCAGGTGGGAGCACAGAGGCTTTTGGAGTTTTCACAAAACACAAATTTATCCCGGGAGCGAGGACCCATGTCAAAAGCTCCCGTAATCAAGAACAGATGGTACTGATATGAAGAATTTATTTTTATGCGGACACACAGGATGTGCAAACCGAGGCTGTGAGGCAATAGTCAAAAGCACCGCGCAACTATTTAAGGACGCAGGCTTTTGCGAAAAGCCCTTCCTTGCAACTTTCAAACCCTCACAGGACACAAGGGCAAATATTGAGGAGATTGCAGAGCTTGTCCCCTACGGGGACTACCAATCAAAACTCCAAAGAGGAATCTGCGCGATTAGACGAAAACTCACAGATCCCCTTGCAGGACAGAACATAATTCAAAAGGCACTTTGGAGCAAAATCCAAAAAGGCGACCTCTCCTTAGTTATCGGCGGCGACACCTACTGCTACGGCACACCCACGGTCCATATTGCACACAACAGCAAAATGAAAAAAGAGGGCAACCCAACTGTGCTGTGGTGCTGCTCGGTGGAAAAGTCCGCACTCTCGGGCGAAACTCTCTGGGATATTAAAAACTATGACCTTATTGTAGCCAGGGAATCCGAAACCTATCAGAACCTGCTGCAGGCAGGGGTTGAAAAGGACAAGCTCCTTTTCTCCTGTGACCCGGCATTTAACCTGAAAGCCGGTGAAACTGCTCTTCCCGTGGGTTTTTGCGAGGGCAACACGGTGGGCATTAATCTCTCCCCTATGGTGATGAACCCCAAGGTTCAGGAAGCCTGTCATCACCTTATTGAGAGCATTCTCGACACCACAGACATGACCGTCTGCTTCATTCCCCATGTGTACAGCACAAACCCCAACACTCAAGACATGAAAATCCTCACGGATTTTTACGAAAAATACAAGGACACGGGCAGAGTTTGCATAGTGGATAAAGACCTTACCTGCAACGAGCTCAAATATATCATCGGCAAAACAAGGTTTTTCATCGGTGCACGCACCCACTCCACTATTGCCGCGTATTCAAGCAAGGTTCCCACCCTTGTTTTGGGTTACTCTGTAAAGTCCATCGGCATTGCAAAGGACCTTTTCGGCAGTCACGAGGGATTTGTGATTCCCTACGACACAATAGACCAAAAGGACACTGTCACCCGGGCTTTTGAGGAAATCGTCAAAAAGGAGGACGAAATCCGAAAGCGCCTTGACACCACACTCACAGACTACATTGCCTCCTCCAAAGAGGTTACAAATAAAATTTTCAAGAGGTATCTGACTGATTAATGGCTAAATCACAGCGAAAAATCGGAATGGTGCTCTCCTATGTGAGCACCCTGCTGCTTATGGCAGTTAATATTTTCCTGACTCCTTTTCTCATAAAATCCCTGGGAGAAGCAGAATACGGCGTCTACAGAATGATGGCGACCTTTGCAGGTTACCTAGTGCTGATGAATTTCGGTACAGGCACCGTCATGACCCGATATGTGTCTGCTTTCCTGGGAAAAGGGGACAAAAAAGGTGAGAGAAACTTCATCGCCATGGGACTTATCATCACCGGCGTGCTGATGTTACTCATAGCGGCAGCCGCCTCGGTATTGTACATATTCCTTGACGAAATTTACTCTGCCTCGCTGACTCTGCAGCAGCTTGAAAAGGCGAAAATCCTATTTGCCGTGCTGTCTCTTAACATCCTTGTGACCCTTGCGGCTCAGGCTTTTGAGGGGATAGTCCTTGCCTACGAAAAATTCTTCCTCACAAAAGGCTTTACCATTGCAAAAACCTTGCTCAAGGTTGCGGTTATCGTCACTCTCTTTCAGCTGAGGGCAGACTCTCTCATTATCGTCCTGACGGATTTGGGGCTTTCCGTTCTTTACTTTCTACTCTGCTTTTTCTACACTCAACTACACCTGAAAGCAAGGCCGAAGCTCCAAAAATTCGACAAGGCACTCTTTGTCTCCACCCTTTCTTTCTCCTTTGCAATACTCCTGCAGGCAGTAGTTAATCAGGTAAACTCCAATGTGGATATCACAATTCTCGGCATAATGCTGGGGCCTGAGAGCGTTACGGTTTACTCGGTTGCCATGCAGATTTTCATGATATTCTCCTCACTTTCCACCGCGGCGGTTGCTGTTTATCTGCCGAAGTTCGCAAAGCTTACGGCAAAGGGGCAAGCGTCGGGAGAGGTCTTAACCCGGGAAATGATTGCCCCCTCGAGGGTGCAGACCTTGGTCTCCGGAACAATCCTCTTCGGCTTCATTATCTGTGGCAGAGACTTCATAAATCTATGGGTGGGGGAAGGCTTCGAGACCGCCTACTTCATTGCACTCATCATAATGATTCCCATGTTTTTGGTATGTACCAACGGAATTGTGGTTTCGGTATTAGACGCCTTGGGCAAAAGGCTTGTACGCTCTGTGGTGCTCTGCATTATTGCGGTTTGCAATGTGCTTCTCACCGTTTTACTGGTGTATTTCATAGGGGAACCGGGCGCACCCATCGCCACCGCAGTTACCACCCTCATAGGCTCCGTCATCATAATGAATATCTACTATAAAAAGGCAATCGGAATCAGGCTTTACACCCTGTTCAAAGGCATATTCAAGGGGATTTTGCCCTGTCTGCTCTTAAGCTTTGCAGTATCTCTGCCCTTGGCAATTTTATTCCCTGTAGGCACTTTGGGACTTTTCCTCAAGGGCGGTTTGTTCCTTTTGGTTTTGGGTGTATCTCTCCTGCTTTTCGGTCTCAACAAAGAGGAAAAATCCCTCATTAAAAAACCTTTCTCAGGAGGCAATAAATGATTAGTTTAGCCCCAGAAAAGCTCTGTACAGGATGTTCAGCCTGCAAATATGCGTGTCCTCAAGGTGCAATCGGCATGTGCGCGAGTGCAGAAGGTTTTTCATACCCACAGATTGATGAATCCGCCTGTATCTCCTGTAACAAGTGCCAAAAGTCATGTCCCGTACTCTCAAAAGCGCAGGAAAGCAATGAGGCTGAATACTTGGCGGGCAGGCATACCGACGACACCGTGAGAGGCAAAAGCTCCTCGGGAGGAGTGTTCTTCGCCCTTGCCCGGCACACCGTAAATTCAGGGGGCGTGGTTTTTGCCGCAGGCTTTGACAAAGACCTGAGGCTTTGTCACCGAAAGGCTGAAACTGCGGATGAAATCTATCCCCTAATGGGCTCAAAATATGTTGAGAGCAGCATCGAAAATGTATATGAGCAAATCGACAGCGCACTCAAAGACCAAAGGCCCGTACTGTTTGTGGGAACTCCCTGCCAAACGGCAGGAGTGAGAAAAATCTTCGGCTTTCATGAAAATCTCCTTCTCGCAGATTTTGTCTGTCACGGAGTGCCGTCCCGAAAGCTTTTCGAAAAATACCTATGTGAACGCAAAAAGGGAGAAATCGAAAGCATAAATTTCAGGGATAAGAGTATGCATCCCACAGGCATGCAGTTCACCGTAAACTACAGGGACAAAAGCAAGTACTCCTGCCCCAGTCAATTTGACCCGTATATGCTTGCATTTATACAAAATATATCCCTCAGAAGAAGTTGCACAGAGTGTCGCTTCAAGGACAAAAACTTTGCAAGTGATATAACCTTGGGGGACGCTTGGGGCATCGAGAAAACTCAAAACCCACTTCGTGCAGAAAAGGATGTTTCCCTGATTATCACCCGAACTCAAAAAGGCAAAGACCTGATAAATAAACTGAAAAAATCGAATACGCTGCAGGTTGAGGATTTCTCATTTGAGGAAGCGAAAGTCCATAACCCAAGCCTTGTAACCCCCTCAGCTCCAAATCCCCTTCGTGATAAATACTATGGGGATATTGACCGCCTCACCGTGTCTTCACTTTCAAAAAAATACTGCGGTAATTCACTCTCTGCCAAAGCAAGACGCTTCCTTGCAAGAATAAAAAAGTAATATTATGCACGAAGAAATACTTTTCGGCTATATACCGAGAAGCATAAAAAACTGATAAATACAGGTGAATATTTTGAACTGTACCGAACGCTTCTTTCTGGATGTCATAAAATCCTTTATTACCTCGCAGGAGGTAAAAGCACCCACTGAAAAAATCGAACTGAAAGAACTGTACGACCTTGCAAAGCGTCACAGCCTGCAGGGTGTAGTTTACTATGTCCTGAACCGGCAAAAGCTGTTTAATGGGGAGAATCTTATGGAAGCCCTCCTTGGGGACTATGAAAAAACCGTTTCCTATATGGCGCTGCGCAGAACCCGAGGGGAGATTTTGAGCATGGAGCTCTCCGGTAAACATATCCCCCACATTGAATTCAAAGGCTCTGCGGTGGCGGACTTTTACCCTATCCCCGAGCTTCGCACCTACTCCGATGTGGACATGATTATAAAAAATTCAGACAGAGAAAGGCTACGCTCATTCATGACAGATAAGGGCTTTAAGCACTCTGTTGCCGACGGCGGTGTGGTTAACTGCTACGCAAAGGGCTATGAGCTTTACGAGATGCACACAGCTCTCAACCTGCCGAAAAGTGAAGAAGTGCTCACGGAGAATCTTTGGGAACACACTGTTTCTCATAATGGCGAAGCTTTCAGATTCGAGGACAATTTCCACCTTGCCTACCTTGTGTCCCACATGGAAAAGCACATGAAATCAGGGGGTGCAGGTGTTAAGATGTACATGGACATTGCACTATACGTCAGAAACTGCGAAAATATTGATCTTGACAAGGTCAACGCAATTCTCGCAAAAGCCGGACTTCAAAAATACTTCTCCACCGTCCTCTGTCTTTGCCACGAGTGGTTCGACACCTTTTTACCTGATTTTGTCACACCCATTGATGACAGTCTTTTGGAAAAGCTCACAAATGTTACCCTGACAGGGGGAGTGTACGGTGACCACACCGAGGAAGGGGTAATCGAAAGCGCTCTGACGGCCCGGGTTTCAAGCGGCAGAAAAGGCGCAAAACTTCGCTTTATCCTGAGCCGAATCTTCCCTGCGAAAACCGAGCTTTGGCGCTTGTACCCGAAATTTGAGGGCAAGCCCCTGCTCCTGCCCCTTGCGTGGTTATGTCATCTGGGCAACTTCTTCACAAAGGGAAAGTTCAAAAAGGTTAAGAGCATCACTCACGCCGATGTGCAAGAGGCTCAGTCTCGCTTTGATTTTTTGACCGATATCGGCTGCAAATAATTTGACTCAATTAATCATATATTGCAAATTTATGCACACAAAAGCGTCTCCCAAATAGTTTACGGAGACGCTTTTTTACTGTCCTCTCTTCTTATGGAAAACACCTTACTTTTTCTGCAAAATTCCATTCAATACACCGTATTTCGAACAATTCAAAACTCAAAAACTGTTCTCATGAACCGTTCTCAAAAATCACTCTCAAAAATCGTTCTTAGAAATCGCACAAACCAAAGCCCCGGCAAATCTTTCCTGCCACCCAAAAACACAGAAAAGCCCTCCTTGTGTAAAGGAGGGTGGCAGCCGCAGGCTGACGGGAGGATTGTTTCTAAGCCCCTCCGTCTGTGGCTTCGCCACATCCACCTCCCCTTGCACAGGGGAGGCTTTTTTGCTTGCTTCAACCACGCCTTTTTATTGTTGCTCCGCTTTTTATTATACCTCGGTAGAATCGGGGGTATTTCATCATCTAAAGCACCAATCAAAAGTACCAAATGCAGTCTGCTTTTACTATTGCCAAAAAATATTCATCAGTACTTTCCGAGATAAGCGAATAGGAGCTGTCCCATAAGCCGAGGCTGTCGCCGTCAACGGTTACTCTTGCTTTCTCAAGGTGTGAAAGTCCCTCGCCGGTGCACTTGAGATACGCCTCCTTCGATGTCCAGATACGCAGAAACTTTGCGGATATTTCACTGCCTTTCTCTGCCTGCTTATCCCCGATTTCGCCTTTGCCCAAAACATAGGAGCGTTCTTCTTTGCTGAGCACTTTCTCGAGTACTTTTCCGCTTATATCTCTCGGTGTTTCGATGTCGATTCCCACAGGCTCCTCACCGACTGCACACGCCACAAACCCATCTGTGTGGGAAATGCTGAACATTATAGGGGAATTTGCAAGCCGGGGTTTACCTCTTCGGTCTGTTTCTATTATAAGTGCGTCGCGGCTTAATTCAGTCACAGAGCTTAGCATATCAAGGAGCAAATCGTAGCTGAAAACACAGCCGTATCTGTCACAGCGTCTTCGGTACTTCGTTGCCTTTTCCTGTCTGTATTTCGGCAGTCTCTCAAAGGCTTCAAGATACTCCGCCTCTGTCTTTTTTCTTATATCCAGCACCCGATACTCCAATTTCTTCACCTCTGTACCGCTGTATAGCCTAAATCTACCACAGCGGTGTTCCTTTGTCAATAAATCAAATGCCAATAATTTTCTTTCTATAATTCTCTATCAGTATTTACATTTTGGGAAAAATTCTTCATAATATAAACAGTACATTTTGTGAGGCTGATTATGAAACTTTCAGGTATGCAAAAACTTACACTCCTCGACTACCCCGAAAAGATGGCTTGCACCCTCTTTACTCCCGGGTGCAATTTCCTCTGTCCTTTTTGCCACAACAAGGCTCTTGTGACAGATATTGACGAACACTTCATCACAACCGATGAGGTACTGGAGTTTCTCAAAACCCGACAGGGCATCTTGGAGGGGGTTTGTATTACCGGCGGTGAACCGCTTTTGCAAAAGGACATTGAGGACTTCATAAAAGAAATCAAAAAAATGGGGTTCCTTGTGAAGCTTGACACCAACGGCAGTTTCCCCAAAAAACTCGAGGGCGTTGTGGTCCACGGACTTGTGGACTATGTAGCCATGGATGTCAAAAATTCACCGAAAAAATACGCGGAAACCATAGGCAAAACCATCTTTGACTTAAGCGCCGTAAATGAGAGCATTGAGCTTTTAACCGAGGGTATAGTGAATTACGAATTCCGCACCACCGTCACAAAGGATTTTCACACACTTGAGGATTTGCTCATGATTGCAGACTGGATTACCGGCTGTGACGCCTACTACCTACAGCAGTTTGTGGACTCCGGCATGCTCATTGACGGCAGTGTAAAGGGCTACGATAATGAAGAACTTGCGGCTATGTACAGAGAAGTTAAGAGAAAACTCCCCTGCACACAGCTTCGCGGTGTGTAATTTGTAAATTTTACCGTGAAACACAATATTTAGTGGTAAATCGGTTACAAACCACAAAATATTCTAAATCTTCTAAAAAGCTCATTCCAATGGGCTTTTTTTCGTTTTCAAAAGTTTTTTAATTCCGAAATGACATTAACAATAACAATATTGTCACAAGATATTGTGTGTTATCCCTTGACAAACCACAATTTTTTGTGTATTATTGGAGAGCAGTTTGAAACAATGTACAAAAAATTTTTATAAAGAGGTGTAAATTATGTATCAGGTCATTAAAAGAGACAACAAAGTCGTCGAATTTGACCTTTCCAAAATCACTACCGCTATAAACCAGGCTTTTGAGGCTACAGGTAAAGAGACACATCCCTCCGTTATCGACCTTCTCGCACTGAAGGTTACCGCTGACTTCGCCCCCAAAATTGCGGACAACAAAATTGCAGTTGAGGATATTCAGGACAGCGTTGAGGATGTGCTCATTCAGACAGGTTACGCAGATGTTGCAAAGGCATACATCCTTTACAGACGCCAGAGAGAAAAGCTCCGTCGCGTTAAGTCCACTATCCTTGACTACAAGGAAATCGTTGACAACTATGTTAACATCAACGACTGGCGCGTTAAGGAAAACTCCACCGTTACCTACTCCGTAGGCGGTCTTATCCTTTCAAACTCCGGAGCAATCACAGCTAACTACTGGCTCTCTGAGGTTTACGATGACGAAATCGCAAATGCTCACAGAAATGCCGACATCCACATTCATGACCTTTCAATGCTCACAGGCTACTGTGCCGGCTGGTCACTGCGTCAGCTTATCGAACAGGGTCTCGGCGGTATTACAGGTAAGGTTACCTCCTCACCTGCAAGCCACCTTGCAACTCTCTGTAACCAGATGGTTAACTTCCTGGGTATCATGCAGAACGAGTGGGCAGGCGCTCAGGCCTTCTCCTCTTTCGATACTTACCTCGCCCCCTTTATCAAGGTGGACAACCTTACCTACGACCAGACCAAGAAGGCTCTTGAGAGCTTCATCTTCGGTGTTAATACTCCCTCTCGCTGGGGCACACAGGCTCCCTTCTCAAACATCACTCTTGACTGGGTAGTTCCCCCCGATTTGGCAGAGCAGGACGCTATCGTAGGCGGCAAACCTCAGAACTTCAAGTACAAGGATTGCCAGGCTGAGATGGATATGATCAACAAGGCATTCATCGAAATTATGATTGAGGGCGACGCCAACGGCAGAGGCTTCCAGTATCCCATCCCCACCTATTCAATCACCCGTGATTTTGACTGGTCCGACACAGAGAACAACCGTCTCCTCTTTGAGATGGCTTCAAAGTACGGCACTCCATACTTCTCAAACTACATCAACTCCGACATGGAGCCCAATGATGTTCGTTCAATGTGCTGCAGACTCAGACTTGACCTTCGTGAGCTTCGCAAGAAGTCCGGCGGTTTCTTCGGCTCAGGTGAGAGCACAGGCTCTATCGGCGTTGTCACCATCAACATGCCCCGTCTTGCTTATCTTGCAAAGGACGAGGAGGATTTCCTCAAGCGCCTTGACCACATGATGGACATTTCAGCCCGTTCACTGAAAATCAAGCGCGGAATCATCACAAAGCTCATGGACGAGGGCCTCTATCCCTACACAAAGCACTACCTGGGCACATTTGACAACCACTTCTCCACCATCGGTCTCGTTGGTATGAACGAAGCAGGTCTCAACGCCAAGTGGGTAGGCAAGGATATGACACATCCCGAGTGTCAGAACTTCACCGAGAGAACCCTCAACCACATGAGAGAGCGTCTCTCCGACTATCAGGAGATGTACGGCGACCTCTACAACCTTGAGGCAACTCCCGCCGAGAGTACCGCTTACCGTCTTGCAAAGCATGATGTGAAGCGTTATCCCGACATCATCACCGCAAACATGGAGTCAGGTGTTCCTTATTACACCAACAGCTCACATCTTCCCGTAGGCTACACAGAGGATGTCTTCTCTGCACTTGATATTCAGGACAGACTTCAGACTCTCTACACCTCAGGAACAGTTTTCCACGCATTCCTCGGTGAGAAAATGCCCACATGGCAAAGTGCCGCAAAGCTTGTTCGCTCCATTGCCGAGAACTACAAGCTTCCCTACTTCACACTCTCTCCCACATACTCGGTATGTAAGAATCACGGCTACATTGTAGGTGAGCATTACCACTGTCCCGAGTGCGGAGAAAATGCCGAGGTTTACAGCAGAATCACCGGTTACTACCGTCCTGTTCAGAACTTCAACGACGGTAAGGCTCAGGAGTTCAAGGACAGAAAAGAGTACGTTATCGAGCGCAGTGTGCTTAAGAGAAACGGCGCACCTGCAGACTGCGGATGTGCTCCTGCACAGGATACCTCAGCACTCCTTGCAGACGGTGTTTACCTCTTTGCTACAAAGTCCTGTCCCAACTGCAAAGCCATGGCAATGCTTCTTGACAAGGCAAAGATTCCCTTCGAGAAAATCTATGTTGAGGACAACGAGGATCTTGCAAAAGCACTTGGCCTCAAGCAGGCTCCCACACTCGTTGAAGTAACCGGCTCAAACGCAGAGCTTTTCGTAAATGTTGTGGCAATCAAAAACTACATCGCAGAAAAAGCTCAGAAAATCGGCTGATAAAACTTAAAAATCTTCACATAATAACATTACCGCCGCAAAAGGAAAACTTTGCGGCGGATTGTGTATATAAACTTCCACACCACTTAAGGAGCGTTCACCATGTACGATATTATTGTCATCGGCGGAGGTCCTGCAGGACTCACCTCTGCCGTGTATGCCAAAAGAGCAGGAAAATCCGTCCTGGTCCTTGAAAAAGCAAGCTTTGGCGGTCAAATCACCTACTCGCATAAAATTGAAAATTTCCCCTCGGCACAGTCAATCAGCGGTACAGACCTTGCCGACAGGATGATGGAGCAGGCACTCTCTCAGGGTGCCGACATCGAGCTTGAGGAAGCCCTCAAAATCACAAAAACAGACACAGGCTTCCACATCAATACCGACTTTTCCGAATACGACTGCAAGGCGGTTATCATCGCAACGGGTGCTAAACACCGCACTCTCGGTGCAGAGGGTGAGGAAAAATTCATCGGCAACGGCATCTCCTTCTGCGCGGTTTGCGACGGTGCTTTTTACGCAGGCAAAGAGGTTGCGGTAATCGGCGGCGGCAACTCCGCCTTAGTCGAGGCCTCGCTTCTTGCCGAAACCTGCAAAAAGGTGACTGTTGTGCAGAATCTTGACCGATTAACAGGGGAAAAGCAGGTAGCAGACGCACTGCTTAAGAGGAGCAATGTAGAGGTCATCTACTCCACAGTTGTGGAAAGCTTCAAAGGTGAAAACGAGCTTGAGGCAGTAGTGCTCAAAAATGACAGCGGCGAAACAAGGGAGATTCATCCCGACGGTGTGTTCGTTGCCATAGGACTTGCCCCCGACAACAAAGCTTTTGAGGAATTTGTCGCTCTCGACAGCTACGGCTATGCCGATGCAAATGAGAACTGCAAAACCAAAACCGAGGGTATTTTCGTGGCAGGAGACTGCCGTACAAAACAGGTGCGTCAGATAACCACCGCAGTAGCCGACGGCGCTGTGGCTGCACTGGGCGCCTGTGCATATGTCGACAGCATATAAGGAGGGCACCATGGAAAAATCATCGGCAAAACAGAGCAAAAAAGGCTTTTCACTTGCCCTTTTCAGCACAAAGCGAGATTATCTCTTCGGAATAGCAACCTTAATGGTTGTCCTGTTCCACTCCTACATAATTTTTTCCGCACTCCTGCCGGATGCACCTTGGCTTGCTGACATGCTGACCGTTATCAAGGGCACTATGAACAAGGGTGTTGAAATCTTCCTTTTCCTTTCGGGAATAGGGCTTTACTATTCCATGAGCAAGAAACCCTCCCTCAAAGAGTTTTACAAAAAGCGTGCAACAAGGATTTTGCCTGCCCTCTTTATTGTATCTGCAATTTGGTTTGCTCTGAGAGAGCCTAACGGTCTTTGGGGATACCTCAGCGATGTTTTCTTTATCACCTTCTTTACAGAGGGCACGAGAGTTTTCTGGTATTTCGTCCTGACTATCTTCCTCTACATAATTTACCCCCTGATTCACAAGCTCTTCGAGAAAACAAGGCTCTACGGCCTAATTCTTTCCGTTACCGCCGTTGTTCTCATCAACATTCTCCTGATGAGTTTTGCTCCGAAGTTTTACGGAAACATCGAAATTGCTTTGACCCGAATTCCTGTTTTCCTTGTTGGCGCTTGGATTGGAAAGCACGTTAAGGACGGAGTTAAAATCTCGAATCTTTGGCTTCTCGTCGCCTTTTCTGTTATGACCGCCTGCTTCCTTTTCTACAAATTCCAACCCATCTCCGAAAAAGAGTATCTCTATATATACAGATACTTAGGCAGTTTCTTTGCCATTTCCCTGCTTTTCCTTTGGGGAGCAATATTCGATAAATTTTCACTCGGCCCCTTTGGTACCTTCCTCGTCTGGATTGGCGGCTACTCCATGGAGATATACCTAATCCAGGAAAAAGTGGGTATTCTCAATTACAACAACTTCCACACCAACGACCCCACAATGATTGTTTACTACTTCACTATGCTGATATTCACAATTATTTTGGCAATGGGACTCAAAGCGCTCTGTAACAATCTGGACAGAAACCTGTTTTACCGAAACAAAAAAATCAAAGCATAGAAAAATGTGCCCGGTGCAATACCGGGCACATTCTGACTGATATCTTGACTTTTTCGAAAGGTAAGTCCGAAAAAGACTTTTTTGAAGACTAAATGCCCCCGATACTAAATCGAGGGCATTTCTTATTGCGTTATTCTGCTGAGTTTGGCAGTTTAAGCGAAGGTGTAGGTTGAACAGGTGAGAGATTTACCCGAACCGCCGCTGATGTAGTAACCGATGCCGTCTTCTCCCGTAAGAGAAATATCCACGGTCTGGGAAGAGCCGTTGTTATTGAAGATAATCATATCGTACTTGGAGGAATCAAGGGTTATGGAGTAAACCTTTTGATTTTGGCTGTTAGTCTTAACATAGGTCATTGCCGTACCCGGCCATGAATTTAAGGTACTGCCGCCGTTTTTCCATATATAAGCGTAAACATTGCTCCAGTTATTGTTGTTGGTGAAGTAAACTGTGATTTCTCCGCCGGTGGGAGTAGAGGGGGTTGAGCTTCCGCCGTTGTTTTTCTTCATGGTGTTGTAATCGGTGAGAGCCTTATTGATAGCAGTGTAGGCTGCTGTAATTTCTGATGCACTCATAGAGGAAACAGCCTTGTCCTTGTATGCATAATACTGCTTTTTAAGTGCCATGTAGGCATCGTATGATGCGTACTTATACTCGGCGGACAGAGCACTCTTGACTGTAGCAATAAGGCTTGTCAGGTCAGAGGCACCTGCGCCTACGGAAACAACAGTCTTTTCTTCTACAGGGAACTTGTCGAGAAGATTTGCCACCTTTTTCTGAATAGCTGTTGCGTCACGAACATTGAGTGCGGAGTCCCCGTTGACATTCGCCTGTGTGAATGCCTTGCCTTCAATCTCCAGCATTTTTGCCGCGCACTTCTGAATCAGGGTTGCGTCTTTTACAGTTACCTTGCCGTCAAGGTCTGCGTCGCCGTAGAGGTAAGCCCCGGGCTCTGTGGGAGAAGTTGCAGGCTCTGTCTCTGTGGGTTTT
>JAUNJO010000076.1 GCA_030533225.1 Eubacteriales bacterium | reverse complement strand
GCAAATGCGATACTATTCTCAATCACACAGGGCTATATGAATACCGGCACGGCAAAATGCTGATGCACTTGAGATTTATCTTTGAAGCGTTGAGTGATTTAAGCACTCCCGGAGAATATATGCGCTACTATCGCCAACTGAGAGGGCTTACCACAAGGCAGCTTGCAGAGAAATTAAACATTGTACCGGCAACAGTTCTCGGCTATGAACAGGGGCGTTTCCCGATACCGTATGAAATTTCCGTAGTTGCTACTCAAATGCTGCAAATACCCAAGTCTCTGCTGTTTGATGATTTTTGTGTTTTCATAAGTGCGCCATATACGGAACTATTACATAAGGTCAGAAAGCGTTATGGCCTTAACCAAGTTGATTTTGCTGAAAATGCCGGTATTTCTCCGAGTATCTATGCGAAATGGGAATCGGGCAGCCGCAGACCGTCAAGAAAAATGTATAAGCAATTAAAAGCAATCTATCCCGAAATATAACATTGAGCGTGCTCACCCGAAACGGTGGGTACGCTCATTTTTATCCGCACATTCGATTTTCGTGATTACTTATATTACAATAATTGCAAAAATTGAGAGGAGAACCGATGATGAAGCAAAAATACTATCTTGTGCTAAACGATCAGGAACATCGGCTTATAATTGAGAGCCTGAACCAATTAAGAAACAAGCTTATTGCTGATGGCAAGTACACCGACGCGGTGGATGAGGTTCTGCTGAAAATCATTAGTGCAAAACAAAAGAAATTCAAAGTAATTTTCAAGGGGGCGTGATTATGGAAAAGTACATTTTTGACGAAAGAAACGGGCTTTGGTATGAACTTCAAGACGACTACTATCTACCTTGCTTAAAATTACCTGAAGTAGAACAACAGCCTGTCGGCTTATGTGGACAACGACACTTGCGGTATATCAAGCAAAATCGCAAGGTCTTTTATCATAATCTGCTGACAAGCGGTAAACTGAACGGTTACCTCTCAGATCTTGACAAACAGGCAGAAGATATGTTTTCTCGTCTCGTAAAGCAAATGGCAGAGCGCGAAGGTGTAACAGAACGGCTTAAAGCGGAAAACCAAATGGAATGGGTAAGGCAAATGAACAACCTTCGCAGCAGAGCCTCAGAAATCATAAATTCCAATTTGACAACTAATATTATGTGAATTATTATCAATGATTGTTAGGTGTTAATAAAATTCTCTAAAAGTCCTGTAAATAAAGGGCTTTTCGCAAACAACTCATTTCAACTTGTTATGACTTATTATTTCGTTTTAACCTTGTCCGAAAGTATTATAAGGGCAAAATCAAGGGCAAAAATCATCAAAAATTTAAAGTTTAGTCTTGGAAAACGAACTGTTGCAATGTGAATTTACAAATGAATTGAGGAATTATCGTGAAGATATCCAAATTATTTGCAATCACATTGCAGACAAAAAACAGACTGATTTTCTTTATTATTGCATCTGCCTATAATTTACTATTGGGTTTGTATTTAAAAGAGTTTCTTGTTTTATCTCAAACACTTACGATGTTCTATTTGTTGTCAGTTTTACCGTCTTTGTTTTTGGTAGTTGAGATAAAATCTAAAGTAATGAGAATAGCGGTTTATATTTCGCTGATACTTGTTGCTTGTATGAATATTGCTTATGCAATTTACTGTCGTAGAGTATTTCCGTTTTTAGCACTTATATCACTTGTTATTGTTTTTATGTGTTTTATCTGCTTTACCGACAATAAAGGGAAAGATAATCTATTGACGAAAATTTATGTATTGGCAGTATCTTCAGTAATTTTGTCGTTAATTTTATCAGCATATATTTTCGTCTACAAAAAGGAAGATGTTTCTCTTACCAACGGTCAGGCAACCCTATGGGATACAAAAACGGTAGAAATTGCTGACGAAATTTGTGCCGATTGTAATACAGATGAAGAAAAGGTAAAAGCCATATACGAATGGATGATACATAATTTTGAGTATGATTACGAGTACAATCCTGTTATTCAATATTTTAACATTCATAAAACCTTGCGCACTCATAAAGGAGTCTGTTACGACTTTGCACACCTCTTTGCATCAATATGCCGGAGTCATAATATCCCTTGCTTTGTAGTTGACGGCGATAAAAGAGAAAATGTTCAGTATCACCATACTTGGAACCGAGTTTACTTTAATGGCTCTTGGTGGAACGTGGATATAACCTTTGATACTATTCAAATACAAAACAAGGATGAACTTTACGGTTTTCGAGAGATTAACAATGCCTATTTGCTTGATAAAGAATACTATATAACTAAAATATACTAAATCGCAAATCCAAATTTTTATCTCGCAATAGTTGACAAAATCGCAAAAAATGCATATAATATATATGCGGGTGTATCTCAGCCCTAAATGAGAGATTTACTAAGCGAACTTCTCTTGGTTCTTTCAAGAAAGTTACAAGTGAGTGTTTCGCTACTCAGAATGCGAAAGTTAACGGCAGGGGCGAGTTTTTCTTGCCCCTGCCATTTTTTAGGAGTTATCAAAATGGAAAATATAAAACTATATGAAGTGAATGCTGATTACATAGATTACCTTTCAGCGTATGCACCGCATTTGTTTCAAAATAAAAAGCCAGGTCAAAATAACGAACGAAAATATATCGGTATTGTGTTTCAGATCAATGGTCTTGATTATTTCGCTCCGCTTTCTTCTTTTAAGCAAAAACATCACCGAATGAAAGAGGCAGTAGATTTCATCAAAGTAAAGGATTACGCAGTAATTAACCTTAACAATATGTTTCCTGTTCCTTTGACAGAAAGAAAGTATGTAGATATTAGAAGCGAAAGAGATCCGCATTATCGTGCTCTGCTTCTTGCTGAGTATCGTTTTATTAAATCGATACAAGAGAAGATCCGCAAAAATGCTCAAAATGTTTACAAGATTAAAATCAAGGACGGAACTTCATCTGCTCTTGCAAAACGTTGCAATGATTTTCTTTCTCTAGAAAAAGCTTGTAATAAATATATCAAATAATTTGCATAATAAATGCCGTCCAAGTGGGCGGCATTTATTTTTTTACTTATTAGAATTTAGCGTACGTATCATCTGCATAACTGCTTTTTTCTGTTCGGCTGTGAGGCTAACCCAAGAGTCAAAGAGTTCTTTGATTTCAGGTGTCATCTCAACCATATCTCCGTCTGCAAAGAACTGGGATATTGTAATGCCGAATCCAGCGCAAATTGCTTCTAATGTACTTATTGAAGGTAAAGTGTTCCTTCTGAAAATATTTGCAAGAGTAGATTCGGACAAACCGCATTCTTTTGATAATCTATATTCAGTCCATCCGCGCTCATCCAATAACTGACGAAGCCTCTTATGTGTATCCATAGCCTCACCACCTTTCTTAATTATATTTTACCGCCAAACTTAACGGTTTTATACCCAAGACTTGTAATGTGCATACCGTTATGTTAAACTGTATTATATGATTAAGTTGAAAGGTATGGGTTATGTGTTAGATATTTATACGGTTGCCTTTTTCGGTCACAGATATATTGACAATCCTTTAAAGGTGGAAGCATTGCTTGAAGAGCAAATCAGAAAACTTATTAACGAAAAAGAATATGTAGATTTTCTAGTTGGACGTAATGGTGAATTTG
The DNA here is from genome assembly GCA_030533225.1 of Eubacteriales bacterium. GTDB lineage: Bacteria > Bacillota > Clostridia > Oscillospirales > Acutalibacteraceae > Ruminococcoides. The sequence goes on along the minus strand of JAUNJO010000076.1, from coordinate 488 downwards.
ACCAGTGTGCTTCGTCAACAGTTCTTCGTGTACAAAAAAATGTAAGGGATGATAACAACGGGCTTGTGTTAGTGTTGCCATATCCTACTGCAGATTATCTGAATAACGAAGAATCATTCCACAATTACTACACTGACGTAGAGATATCTTATGCTGCGTCAAAGGCGCATCCTAAATCAGCAATCCAAATTCGTAACCGTGAAATGGTTGACCGTGCCGATTTGATTATCTGCTATATTGAGCACGAAAAGGGCGGCGCTTGGCAGACGGTAGAGTATGCTCTAAAACAGCAAAAGCAGGTAATTAACATCTATAATCAAAATAATATATGAAAGACGCCGCATCAAACTCGATGCGACGTCTTGCTCGTTATGTTCGCTTTTGATCTTTATCCCCATGTAATATCCACTCGGCATCGTAGCCGAACTCCATTGCAATAACCTTTGCAAGGGAGGGAGAAAGAGTAGTGATTTTTTTGCTTTCGCCGG
>JAUNJO010000026.1 GCA_030533225.1 Eubacteriales bacterium | reverse complement strand
GGGACTGTTGCGGGGACTGTTGTGGGAATCGCAGTAGGCTCGGTTTTTGTCGGTGTGGTCTCGGTAGAATCGGGCAAAGTGGTGGGAACTGTCTCGGGAACAGTTGTGGGTGTAGTGACAGGCTGTGTCCCTGGCTCTGTGGGAATAGGCTCTATAGCCTCTGTGTCAAAGGGGATGATATAGGAGCAAAGGGGCATAACTTCGTTTTTGTACATGTTGATGCCGTTAAAGAGGATGCAGTCCTCATATACCTCAACAATATATCCCTCGGAAAGGCCCAAAACGGCAGTTCTGTCAACAGTACCGTTTACAAGGCGTCTCACACCGCCGATTGCACTGTTGTGCATCATAACCGCAGAGGTGCCGTTGTTGTCGGAGTAGTTATACTGAGCGCTGAGTTCAAGGTGAGTGTGACCTGTGATGATAACACATTCTTTGTAGGTCTCCATGAGGCTTATAAAGCGCTTAACATCGGAGCTGTCCTTGTTAAGTCCCAAGTCGTAGTAGTAGGGGGCGGTCAGCTTGTCTCCGCTGCCCCAGCCTGCAACATTGGCGTGTTCAATGATAAAGATGTTTTTGCCGTCGGTTGAGTATTTTTTGAGTAATCCCTCAAGCCAGTCAAGCTGTGCTTTTGAAAATTGGGTATTTTGGTTGGTGTAGAAAGCGCCCTCCATAGCCATGAAAATAAAGTGGTCGCCGGTGTTGGGCTCGGTAATTTCATAGTATCCCTTTTTAGCCTGTAGGGTGGGGATTTCCGAGTCAAGTCCCGTGCCTTTGATGAAGGCATCAAAATTTGTGGCACTTGAGCCTTTCCAGACTACAGTTGCATCATGGTTGCCGTTTGCTTCGTAAATGGGCATAACATAGGAGGAATCGGCTAAGATTTTCTGATAACGCTTGTATTCGGCGGTGTAGGTCTGGTTGCCGTTTTGGTCGTTAACCGTATCGCCTGAGGAAACCGTGAAGTCAACTCCTCTTTTTGCAAGTGTTTCAAAAGCAGCTGCAAGATGAGTTTCATCGTAGGGATATCTGCCTTCGCCGTAGCTGTCATTGGCAAGTTGAGGGTCACTTATTGAGCCAAAGGTGTAGAGAGCGTCCTTGCTGTCAAAGGAAAGCTTCTTACCTGTGGGAATTGAGTAAACAGCCGATGCTTTAGAGACTGTGCAGTTTGCAAGTGAAGTAGGCTCAGAGCTTGATTTTACCGCGATGAGCTTTTCTGCATCCGCAGGAATTGCCGTTTGATTCGGCATGGTGAGTGTGCCTTTGCCCGAGGAAACAGTAACCTTTCCCAAGGTGTCCATACCCTCAAGGGCTTTGGTGTTGTCTGCCCAGTAGAGATAATAGGTGCCGTCTGCAGCCGAGAGGGTGATTGTACCCTGGGCAAAACCGGGTTCAGACTTTGTGAAGCTGTAGCTTATGCTGTCTGCGGCGGAAACTGTCACAAGTCCCGCAGTGAAAAGCGACATAATCATAAGCACGCAAAGGATAAGTGATGTGACTTTTTTCATAGCAGTACCTCCTATGAGTTTATAGCTCAATTTTAGCACAGTGATAAATCAAAGACAATAGCCATATTTATCTTCTAAAGAAAAAGGTACGAAGATTAATTATCCTCGTACCGAAAGTTTTACTGTTTTATCTTTTTTACCTTATTTGAAATTGCCTCAAGCTCCTCTTTTGAAAGCTCCGGCAGGCGTGAAAGCTTGTCGAGGACAGCCTCGGTGGTTTCTCTGTACTGCTCCTCCACACACTTGTTGTAAAAACTCACCACAACACCGGTGGCGACCGCAGTGACGAAAAGCGCATAGACGGATATGAGCAGAGAACAGACCTTGCCCACAACGGTGGAGACTACCACATCACCGAGACCCACGGTAAAGGTGACAGAGTAAATGTACCAAAGTGCGTCAAAATAAGTTGTGATATTCGGCTCAACAATAAGCACAACCAATCCGCACACAAGGACAAAGATGAGAAAACTCAAGATGATTGAGTCTGCATGAGTTCTTCTGAGCACTCCTCTTAAAAGCTTCAGTTTTTTCACAAAACCACCCCTTTACAGTTGTAATTAATGTCAGTGCAGAAAGCGAAATTCTTAAAAGGCTATTTCAGTTTGCCGAAGATGAGCAGGTTGTGGACCTTATCTCCCTTTGTGACCGCGCCTTTGAGATTCCCCTCCAAAGTGAAACCGCATTTCTCCAAAACCCGACGGGAAGCCAGATTTTCCTCATACACCTGTGCGGTCAGTCGGGTAAGGGACAACTCGTGATAAGCTATGTCGCAAATCATTTTTGCGGCTTCGGTGGCAATGCCCTTGCCCCAGTATTCCCTTGCGATAATATAACCCAGCTCGCCGTCATTTTTGCGCACATCCGAAAGTCTTTCTACCGTTATGTTGCCTACGACCTTGCCGTCTGCAAGCACCTTCCTGAAAACTCCGTTTTTGCCCTCGTTTTCGCAGACAAAATTTAGCCACCACCAGGCGTTTTCCATTGTGTAGGGATAGGGAAGCCTGTCCGAAAGATACTCCCTCTCTGCCTCGTCACAAAGCCGCTGCAAAGCCTTATCATCCTCTTTTGTCCATTTTTTAAGCTCTATATTCATACGAAAACCTCTATTCATACATTTTAGTGCATTATATACCTTAATAATATGTTTGTAAACCCCCTGAAAAAACTTGACATTTTTATTTCTTAGTGCCATAATTATTGATTATAGCGACTAAACCCGGGTCACATTGTTTGGAGGTATCTTCATGAGTAATAAGGTCATCATCCCACAGGGCTACAAACCCAAGCTCAGTTCCTATGAGCTTCAGCTTGCAATCAGCTCTGTTAAGCGTATTTTCTTAAGTCAGCTTTCCCATGAGCTGAATCTTAAGCGCGTTTCCGCACCTTTGTTTGTAAAGTCCGGAATGGGTATTAACGATAACTTGAACGGCACGGAGCGTCCTGTCAGCTTTGATATCCCTGCATGTGACTACACAGCGGAGATTGTTCACTCTCTCGCAAAGTGGAAGAGATTTGCTCTCAAAGAGTACGGTTTCAAGGCTCACAACGGCTTGGTTACCGATATGAACGCCATCCGTCGGGATGAGGAATTAGACAACCTCCACTCAATCTATGTTGACCAGTGGGACTGGGAGAAGGTCATCAAGGTTACATATCGCAATGAGGAGTACCTCAAGACAACGGTCAGGAAGATAGTCAAGGCAATCCACACCGCCAATGACATTCTCAAAGAGGAGTTTTCTCAGCTTACCTGCAAGATTGACCCCGATGTCACCTTTATTTCCTCCCAGGAACTTGAGGATATGTATCCCGCACTTACTCCCGTTGAACGGGAGCATGAGTTCACAAAACTTCATAAGACCGTGTTCATCACGCAGATAGGCGATTTGCTCAAGTCGGGTCAGGTTCACGGCAACCGTGCCCCCGACTACGACGATTGGGCGCTCAACGGTGACCTTTTAATCTGGAACGAGGTATTGGGCTGTCCTATCGAGATTTCCTCCATGGGTATCAGGGTAGACAGCAAATCCCTGAAAGAACAGCTCAAAAAAGCCGGCTGCGAGTATAGAGAAAAGGAATGGTTCCATCAGATGCTCCTCAATGACGAGCTGCCCCTGACAATCGGCGGAGGCATCGGACAGTCAAGACTTTGCATGCTTCTTCTCCAGTGCGCCCACATCGGCGAGGTGCAGTCTTCCCTCTGGGACGAAGAGACAAAGACGCAGTGCAAGAAGCACAACATCCCCCTGCTCTGATAAAACGACCTATAAGCAAACAAAGGGGTTGTAAAAAAAGTGTAGACCGCATAAAACACCATATATAAAGATTTTTTAATACCCCCAAAACAGCATTAAATCAAATAAAAGTAATTAAAAAAACAAAAGACAGATAAAAAACAATGTTTTATGCTATGAACAAACTTCGCCGCTCGGCGTACCTTTGTACGCCGTCGGGCAAACGATAACAAGGTAAAAGCCTTGTTATTGCTCAGTTTGTCCATTCTACGCATTTTTTCCTAACCCCACAAAAGAGGCTGTAAAAAAACGAAAGTTTTTTTACAGCCCCTTTTCTTTTTGGAATATCATTTAGGCGAAGTAATTTTCACGGTTGGGCGATTTTTTACACATTAACAGAAACCTACAACAAAATTATTAAAATTATTAAAAAACTGTTGATTTTTATGTGAAGATTGATATAATGAAAGTGTAAATAATAATATTGTTTTGATGTGATTCCAATGGCTCAAAAAGCTTTTTATTAACACTATATAATATATCTCTTATTTTAACAAATATTATTGATAGTGTAAAATCCAAAAATCAAAATAATATATTGGAGGTTTATTTATGAAAAAAATTAAATTATTTGTTTCCGTATTACTATCGATTTTGTTGATTTTTCAGCTGTCTCTTGTAGCTGGTGCTAGTGATAGTAAAGATGTTAATCACGAGAATGCATCTTTTGAAACAGCTCATAAATTTGTTTATAACGCATTACTAGATGATGGTCCTAGAATTCCAGACAGTGAATCTAGACTGTTGCCTCAAACCAATACAAGGGCAAACCCATCATCAGTTGATTTAAGTAGCAGCCAGTATTTTCCACCCGTCAGAAGTCAATATAACATAGGAAGTTGCGTTTCTTGGGCGTCGACATATTATCAATTTGGATATCAAGTTGCAAGTAAATATTCGCTGAATGTTAATAATACAAATAATCTTTTTTCGCCAAAATGGGTACATAATATTACAATAGACGGCGTTGATAACCCCGGTTCATCATTTTCAAGTGCTTATAGCGTATTAAAAAGTAATGGTGCAGTAAGATATTCTAAATTTCCTCCACTCAGTGATTGGGTAGATGATCCTACTACAGAGTATATTCCATGGCATTTGAATATAGATGATATGACAGAAGCTTTGCGATATCGTATTTCTGACTATCAGTTTCTTGAATTTGCGGAGATATCTGAAGAAGATACCCCTATAACCTCATACAACTCATCTTGCTTAAACAATATGAAGGCTTTTTTATCAGCAGGATTTGTTTTAACTTATTCCACGGATTTTGGTGAATCAAATGGTGTAACCAATACAGATTGGATATATGGAACGCTAAGTAACCAAACAAACTCTGATTATAATGGAGACTATGTATGTATAAGAGCAAGCAATATAAAACCAGGAAGACAAGGCCATGCGATGGCAATTGTTGGTTATAATGACAATATAAGATATGATATAAATGGCAATGGTAGTATTGAAAGTTTTGAAAGAGGTGCATTCAAGGTAGTTAATTCTCATGGTACTAGTTGGGAAAACGAAGGTTTTGTTTGGGTTATGTATGATGCACTAAATAAAGTTTCTAATGCGTCCAATCAGAACCCCTCAAATAGGCAAGCTATTTTTGAAGGTTATGGGTATTATGTCATCAATGTGAAAGAATATCCGTGTGATGTTATTGCAAAGGTTACATTAACCCATTTTGATCGAAGACAGATTAAACTAGACCTGGGTGTATCTGATACTAGTGTTAATTATCCCTATGAAACAATGACTACAATGCTCTCGTTAAGACTATTTGGTGAGCGAGTTAATTTTAGCGGGACAGGTACAACCTCGCAAACTGCTACATTTGTATTTGATTTTGGAGATTTGTATGATTTAGATACAGAGAGAAGTAACTGCTACATTGAAATCCTTGAATCTGCCTTATCAGGAGCTGCAATTGTAAAAGAGGTTGAACTTTTAGATGGAACCGGTAAAACGGTTGCATTGGAAACAACGGATAAAACTGTAAATGGGACAACAGAAATATACAAGTTTAAACTGGGTATTGTGGGCGATGTTAATAATGATGCATCAATTACTACAGAGGATGCATCATTAATCCAAAAGTATGTAGCTTCATTAGTTACGCTGTCAAATGATGATTTGAAAGTAGCAGATGTGAATGGCGATGAAAGGGTAACTGCATCTGATGCTACCGCTATACAAAAATACTTAGCAAATATTATTACTCAATTCGATAATGGAAGTGTATTATTGCTGGAATGAAATAATACAAAATCAATATTATGAGGTGAAATCTATGAAAAGGAAAACACTAATAGTTGTTATGATATCTATGTTGCTGATTGTACTAATAAGTGCAGTTAATGTATCGGCAGTTTTAGCTCCGATGTCGGTAGGCAATGTGGATAAGACCGGAGGAATAACTGTTAAAGATGCTACACTTATTCAAAAGTATATCGCAAATCTTGAAGAAGTTGAAAAAGTACAGATAGCATTGGCTGATGTTGATGCCGATGAAAAGGTTACCGTTAAGGACGCTACAATGATTCAAAAATATTGCGCTAATATTATTGACTCTTTCCCGGCTGCAGGAATATGTAATAACATTGATATCCAGAGTGTTAATGCTGACTTTAATTCAGGCAAGGCAATGGTTGGTGTTCCGGTTACATTTATGGTGACAGCAAATGCTACGCCGGAGCCTATTACTTATGAGTATCAAATTAATGGCGAAGTTGCAGAAAAAAGCACTACAGACAACACTTTCACCAATACTTTTGAAGAAGCGGGAATTTATGAAATTAAGGTTATTGCATATAACGATTTTGGAACCGCATCAAGTGCAACGATTGGTTATGAAGTCATAGATGCTTATGAGAGTGAAAAAGTTTGCGTTAAATCGTTTTATCACAATAAGACTGAGATGAGTTTCAATACAATTGAAACCGACACGGTTCTCACTGCAACAGCAATGTTCGGCAGCGGAAATTATGAGTATGCATTTTATGTAGACAACGAGCTTGTACAGGACTTTAGCGCGAAGAATACCTGTGAAATCGAAAGATTTGAAGAATTGAGAGAATACACCTTATCTGTTAAGGTTCGGGATACTGCTACCGGTGATCTTGATATAGAAGATATGATAATAGTTGTTAGGGAGCCAATTGCAGGATAATAGTGAAAATGTTTTGAGAATATTAGAGAGGGCGCATTCTTGTGCCAAATATAGTATTTATTAGAGGAGAGTGTATGTATGAAATTTTTGGTTAGAAGAATATTGGTTGCTTTAGTGCTTCTATGTGTTTGTTTTACATTCTGTATTTATTCAGTTTCAGCCAACGAGTATATCAAGACCGAATACGACGAATATACCGATATTTTTTATAATTATTATGCCGGTGATAAGGAGATATCGGATTTTAGGTATAAAACCCTGTATGTACACTATGGTGACGAATCATCAGATACACCCCTATATGTGTTGGCGTTTATGTCTCAGACAGGCTTGATTCCTGACAGGTACTTGGCTGTTTACGGTGATTATGTTTTGTATAACGGAGGATGGTTGCCGTATTGGCTCGGACTTTATGTTTATACTCCCGGCAATGGCAGTGTGTGTAAATTCAGCGACGCATACCTTTCGGTAGACGGAATTGATGCATGTTTTGAATCACTTATGGAAAATAAATTTGCATACCTGATTGGAGATGTTAACAGCGACTGCGTTCTTAATATAAAAGACGCAACCTTTATGCAAAAATGTTTTGCCGGAATGGAAGAATTTGATTTGGACCATAGTCTTACAGGAGTGTGGGAGGATTCTGCCCAACAACTGAGTCATATTTCGGATTTTAACAGGGATGGCAGCTGTAATGTCAAAGATGCAACAGCAGTTCAGAAATATGTATCTGGTATGATTTCTTCGTTCCCGGTTGAATCTACGCCATATTATGAGTTTTTCTAATAAAAAAGGAGGTTTGATCACGAAAAAATATGTTGTTAGAAGCTCTAACCAAAATATCAATAGGGGGAGATTATATGAAAGTTGGTTTGAGGATTACTAGTTGCATTGTTGCGTTGGTGTTGTTGGTAGCATTGAGTTCTATATGCGTCTTTGCTGCTGATTATACAAGCAAAAGCAGTTTTATGTATGGAGATGTTGATATTGATGGTACTGTAACCATAAAAGATGCAACACTCATTCAGAAGGGTTTAGCCAAAATCACATATGTTGACGCAGTTCAAAAGTATTTGGCAGATCCCGAGGCTGATGGTTTCTCTGTAAAAAATGCGACATCAATTCAAAAGCACCTTGCTAACATTACTCAGGATACTGAATGGGGAAAGGTTGTTGATATGAAATTGACAGACAAATTTACAAAAGAGATTCCAAGCGACACATCATTGTATGAAAATAATAGCATTATCGTTACAGCAAAATCAGGATATGGCGAGGAGTATACTATTGAAGATTTCAAAGAGTATGAATTTGTTTCAATAGAAAAAATCGGTGGTGTATATAATCCCGAAGGTCCTAATATTTATGTATTATATTTAAAAAATCCTGGTACAGAAAATATAGTGAAAGCGATTGAAGCTCTTGAATATAGAGCAAATCTTGATTTAGAGTCTGTAACCGTTAATGGAATAAGTATTGCGGATTAAAGATTTAAAATAGGAAGGTATAATATGAAAAGAATTGTCAGCTTTGTATTGTTGTTTGTATTGATTTTGTCTGCAGTTCCGTTGACCGTTTTTGCATCAGACACGGTAACAACTGCTACAGAAAATGATCCGGTAGAAGCGAAAATTATCAGCACAGCTAATATTAATGAGGATTTTGAACCCGATTCCATTATTGTTGTATTAAACAATGCAGCAAGTAAGGAGTTAAAAGACTACACAGCTACGGATTTTTCGGAAGTTGGTGCAGTTTCAGTAGAAAACCTTACAAAGTATACAACCGAAAAGGTAGAGCGCCAGCGCTCCAAAGTTGATACATTAAGTGTTACGGAGGAAAAGTTAAAAGCCGAAGATGAGTTCTATATAGATGAGGATGACTATCATCAGTTTTGGGTTGTAAATTTAAACAAGAGTAGTAAGCAGAATGTTCTTAAGTGTATTAAGATTCTGGAGCAGAGAGATGATGTTATAAGTGTATCTCCTAACTACTATTCAGAAGAACATGTTGTGATTTCAACTGTTGATGAGGTGGTTGCAACAATCGATGAATATATCAGCGAAGGAGATTCTACACCTAATGACACTAGTTATAGTAGTCAGTGGGCTCCTGCTAAAATTAACTTGCCTTCAGCATGGAATATTACAACTGGTAGTTCTTCCGTAAAAGTAGGTGTAATTGATTCTGGTATTCAGGGTACACATCCTGACCTGAAAAACAGAGTGAACACTACTTTGAGCAAAGATTTTACTGGTTCCGGAAATGCTTTGACAGATTTATCAGGCCACGGCACTCACGTAGCAGGAATTATTGGTGCACAGGGAAACAACTCTACAGGTGTTACAGGTGTTTGTTGGAATGTTAGTTTGGTAAGTTTAAAGGCTGGTTTATATGATAGTGATACTGGCAAGTGTACTATGAATGCAACCAGGTTTGTTTCAGCCCTTGATTATGCACAAGCAAATGGCATTCCGATCGTTAATGTTAGCTATGGCGGTGGTAGTATTCTTAGTAGTGAACGCACAAGCTTGTTATCGTATAGTGGTTTAGTGGTATGTTCTGCTGGTAACGATGGTGAAGATACTACGGACGTAGGTGCTTCATACTATGGATATAACACAAGTAATATGCTTGCTGTCGCTAGTACTACATCTGCAGATGTACTTAGTTCTTTTTCTAACTATTGCACAAAATATGTGGAATTAGCAGCTCCTGGTAGCAGTATCTATAGCACAGATATTGGAAGCACATATACATCGAAGAATGGCACATCTATGGCTGCTCCTTATGTAGCAGGTGTAGCAGCACTTCTGAAAAGTAAATATCCATCTATGACCGCTACTGCAATGAGATATTATATTATGTCTGGAGTAGATAAGTTATCATCCTTAAGTGGTAAGGTTGAAACAGGAGGTAGGCTCAACGCGTATAAAGCTTTAACTGGAGTTAAAACTTTTACTGTAAAGTACAATAAAAACGGTGGTGATGGCTCTATGTCTGATACTACTGTAATTTATAATAGTAGTACAAAGCTGAGAGCAAACCAGTTTACTAATAATGGTGCAGAGTTTGTGGGTTGGACTGCTAAGAGAAGCTCTGACAGCAAGTGGTACTATACTAATGGTACTTCTACAGGATGGTATCTTGAAGGTAGTCAGCCCAGTGGCTATGAAAAATACGTATACTCTGATAAGCAGTCAGTATCACGTACATCATCTGTAAATGGTGATGTTGTAACAATGTATGCACAGTGGAAGATTCTGTACACAATTAAGTTCAACAATAACAATGGTACTGGTTCTATGAGCGATATGTCTGTTGAATATGGTGTTCCTTTCCAGTTGACTGCTAATTCTTTTACTCGTAGCAGATGTACATTTGATCATTGGTATGCTAAGAATCAGGATGGTGAAACATACTGTGTAGGTGCTAATGGTGCAGGGTGGTATGTTTTAAACGAAAGGCCTGATGGTTATGTTAGAAAAGAATTTTCTAATCGTAGCTATATTTATGACTATACTATGCAGGGTGTAACTCAAGGTGATGTCATTACAATGTACGCATATTGGGAGCCTACAGCGGCGGAGTTAGGAGATGTTAATATGAATGGCAACGTTTCTATTGCAGATGCAACATTGATTCAGAAATATGTTTCTGCACTGGCAACACTTACCGCAGATCAGTTAGTAATTGCAGATGTAAACTATAGCGGAACTGTAACCACAAAGGATGCAACGGCTATTCAGAAATATGTAGCTGGCACGCAGGATTATTTAATGCAGTAATTAGAAATTAAGTGTTTAATTGTCATTTATAGTTTACACATAACGAATTTGTGATGTGTGACATATAAAAAACAGCGAGAATAGCACGGAGGAAAGCGCCGTGTTTTCTCGCTGTTTTATTAGTTTAGAAGAGTTGGTACAGTCCCCGGGACTGTTTATTAACGCTGTTCACCTTCTCAAGGTTCGAGCCCTGTGGATTTATTTGTAGTAAAAAACAAGAGCATCCGTGCGGATGCTCTTGTTTTCTATGGTGGGAACAACAGGGCTCGAACCTGTGACCCTCTGCTTGTAAGGCAGATGCTCTCCCAGCTGAGCTATGCTCCCATTTATGAGGCAGAAACCTTGATGTTTACTGCCTTTTTGGTCGAGGCGACAGGACAAAGCCTTGGCAAAGCCAAGTCTTTCGTGCTTGACCACCCCACGCAAAGCGTGCGGTACCGGTCTGCGCACTTCGATGCTAAAAAATCTCCGCCGGAGATTTTTCTTTACGCATCTCACCTTCTTAAGGTTCAACTCCTGTCGAAATTAGGTTTGATGTACGGCACCACCTAAAGGTGGTGCCGATATAAAATGGTCGAGGCGACAGGACTTGAACCTGCGGCATCCTGGTCCCAAACCAGGCACTCTACCAAACTGAGCTACGCCTCGATTGAATTTCATCGTGAGTTATTATACCCCAACGAGGGCATGTTGTCAACCAAAACTTCACCGTCGATGTTATCTTTTAGGCTTTGCTCCCGAGGTTTGCTTTGGGATAATTTTAGGATTGTTACTGCGGATGTGCGTCGGAAAAAGTGAGCAGAAAAAGAGAGTATTCGGTAGAGCAAAAGGGGCTGTAAAAAAACGAAAGTTTTTTACAGCCCCTCTTTTGTGGGGTTAGTAAAAATGCGTAGAATGGACAAACTGAGCGATAGCAAGGCAAAAACCTTGCTATCGGTTACCCGAGGCTGTACAAAGGTACGCCGAGTGGCGAAGTTTGTTCATAGCATAAAACATATTTTTATCTATTTTTGTTTTTTATTGCTTTTGTGTGCGTAAATGTTGTGTTGGGATATTAAAAAACCTTTATATTATAAATATATAGGGTTTTATGCGGTCTACACTTTTTTTACAACCCCTTTGCGTTTTATTTGTTCCGTTCGCGAGTGAATACACAGAGTGATTTACTCAAGCTCTGTATCTCCTGTGTAGAGACGGTAGTACTGTCCCTTTTGCCTTATAAGGTCGTCGTGAGTTCCGCGCTCGATAATCCTGCCCTTTTCAAGCACCATGATAACATCGGAGTTTTGCACGGTCGAAAGCCTGTGTGCAATTACGAAAACTGTTCTGCCGTGCATTAGCGCATCCATGCCTCTTTGTACAAGCGCCTCTGTTCGTGTGTCGATAGACGAGGTTGCTTCGTCGAGAATCATAACGGGCGGGTCTGCAACGGCAGCTCTTGCGATGGAGATAAGCTGTCGCTGACCTTGTGAGAGGTTTGCACCGTTATTTTCAAGCATGGTGTCATAACCCATGGGAAGTCTCTTTATAAAGCCGTGAGCGTTCGCAAGCTTTGCGGCGGCAACTACTTCCTCGTCGGTTGCCGTGAGCTTGCCGTAGCGGATATTGTCCATAACCGTGCCTGTAAACAGGTTTGTCTCCTGCAAAACAATACCCAGAGAGCGTCTCAAATCCTGCTTCTTAATCTTCTTGATGTTGATGCCGTCATATCTCACCTTGCCGTCCTCTAAGTCGTAGAAACGGTTGATAAGGTTTGTTATGGTTGTTTTGCCGGCGCCGGTTGCACCTACAAAGGCAACCTTTTGTCCGGGCTCTGCGTAGAGACTGATGTCATGGAGTACGGTCTTGCCCTTTTCGTAGGCAAAGTCTACATCGTAGAACCTAACCTCTCCTGCGAGTCTTGTGTAGGTTGTTGTGCCGTCCCTGTGGGGATGTTTCCATGCCCAGATGCCTGTGTGCTCAGGGGTTTCGGTAAGTTTTCCGTCTGTTTCCTTGGCATTTACAAGAGTAACATAGCCTTCGTCCTTTTCCTCACACTCGTCCATAAGGTCAAAGATACGCTGTGCACCTGCCAAGGCCATAATGATTGAGCTTGCCTGCTGTGCCACCTGATTTATGGGCATTGTGAAGCTTTTAGAGTAGAGCAGGAAGCTGACAATAGCGCCGAGGCTTGGCGCAAGAGCAAAACCGGAAATGGAGAGGATTCCTCCCACAACGGCAATCAGCACATACTGCAGATGACCCAAGTTGCCTGTGATAGGACCTAAAATGTTTACGAACTTGTTTGCTTTGTAAGCGGTGTCGCAAAGCTCGTCGTTGAGGGTGTCAAATTCGGACTTTGTTTTGTCCTCATGGTTAAATACCTTGATGACCTTTTGACCTGTAATCATCTCCTGAATGTAGCCGTTGATTTTACCGATGGAGGCCTGCTGAGTGACGAAGTACTTGCCGCTTTTTGAGGCGATTTTTCCAGTGATAAACATGGTAAGTCCAACGAAAAGGAGAACGAAAAGCGTAAGCCACACATTGGTGGTAATCATAAAGTAGAAGTAAACAGCGATGGTGATAACCGAGGACATGAGCTGAGGAATACTCTGAGAAATCATCATTCTGAGAGTGTCTGTATCGTTGGTGTAGTAACTCATAATATCCCCGTGGGTGTGGGTGTCGAAATACTTTATGGGCAAGGTCTGCATGTGCTCAAACATATCATCTCTGACGCTCTTCATGATGTTTTGAGTGATAGTGACCATAAGCAGATTTTGCAAAAGAACTGCCACAATACCTGCAAGAAAGATTATTGCGGTGCGTATTATTTCGCCCAGAAGCTCTGAGTAGTCGGGATTTGCCGCCCCTATTAGCTCAAGGATATAGTCGTCAAACACCGTTCCAACGAATTTTGCACTGACGGCGCTGACAATTGAGGTTACCAAAATACAGAGGAAAACAAGCATAAAGCGGAACTTGTAGCCCTTCCAAATGTAGCCTGCAAGCCTCTTCAGAGTTTTTGCCTGGTTTTTGTCCAGGGCGATTTTTTTGCCCATGTGAGCCGGATTGTGTTTCATCGGTCCTGCCATTATTTGAGACCTCCCTTCTGCTGAGAGGTATAGACCTCGCTGTAGATTTCCGAGGATTCGAGCAACTGCTCATGTGTGCCTATAGCCGAGATTTTTCCGTCATCGAGAACGATAATCTTGTCTGCATGTTCTACTGAGGAAATTCGCTGTGCGATTATAATTTTCGTGGTTTCGGGAATGTAGCCTGCCATAGCCTTTTGAATGTTTGAATCCGTTGCTGTGTCAACGGCGCTGGTGGAATCGTCGAGAATGAGGATTTTAGGTGACTTAAGAAGTGCACGCGCAATACACAGACGCTGTTTCTGACCGCCTGAGACGTTTGTGCCTCCCTCCTCGATATAGGTGTCGTAACCCTCGGGGAAGGTGCTTATGAATTCATCTGCACAGGCAAGCCGGCAGGCGTGGATAATCTCATCGTCGGTGGCGTTTTCATTGCCCCAGCGCAGGTTTTCCTTAATAGTGCCGCTGAAGAGCACGTTCTTTTGCAGTACCATAGAGACAGCATCTCTGAGCGCCTCCAAGTCGTAGTCCTTAACATCAACACCGCCTACTGTAATTCTGCCCTTTGTTACATCGTAAAGTCGGGGGATAAGGCTCACAAGGGTTGTCTTTGAGCTGCCTGTTGAACCGATGATACCAACGGTCTCGCCCGGGTTTATTTTGAAGCTGATGTCCTCAAGGCAGAGATTTTCACTCTCACCGGAGTAGCTGAAGCTTACATTCTCAAACTCAATAGAGCCGTCTTTGATTTCATAAACGGGATTTTCACGGTTGTGCAGATCCGGAACTTCACGGAGCACCTCAACAATACGCTTTCCCGATGCTCTTGACATAATAAGCATGACGAACACCATTGAGAGCATCATAAAGTTCATGAGAATCTGCATTGTGTATGTGAACATACTTGTAAGCTCTCCTGCGTCAAGCGCCGTACCGTTGCTGTCTACAATGAGCTTCGCGCCAATCCAGGAGACTATAAGCATCAAGGAATAAACGGTGAACTGCATTAAGGGCGCTGCAAATGCAATAAGTCTCTCCGCCTTAAGTGAAATGTTGTAAATATCCTTGGAGACTGTGTGGAACTTTTGAGTTTCCGTGTCCTCTCGAACAAAGGATTTCACAACACGAATACCCCGTAAATTCTCCTGCACAACCCGGTTTAGCTTGTCGTAAATCTTAAACATCTTCTCGAAAAGCGGGAAGGTGAATCTCATAATGAGAAGCAGAACCGCAACCATAAGGGGAAGTGCGTAGAGGAAAACAGAGCCGAGCTTCGGACTTATGTAGAACGCCATTGTCAAAGAGAAGATAATCATGAGAGGACTTCGAATGGCAATTCTAATCAGCATCTGATAGGAGTTTTGAATGTTTGTCACATCGGTGGTAAGTCGTGTGATTAGACTTGAGGTGGAGAATTTGTCGATATTTTTGAAGGAGTAATTCTGTATTGAGTAGAACATGTCCTTGCGCAGATTATGTGCAAAACCGGTGGATGCCTTGGCGGCAAAATCTCCTGCCAAAAAGCCGAACAGCAGGGATAAAAGACAGCAGCCAACCAAAAACAGACCGTACTTTATCAGGTTTTCCGTATTGCCCACAGTCTCTCCTGCGGAGTTTTTGAAGTTGATGCCTTCGTCGATGAGCATGGCAAGTACGAAGGGGATGATAACCTCCATAAGCACCTCTAAAGAGATGAAAATCGGAGATAAAATTGATGCCCATTTGTACTCACGAATGCTTTTACTGAGTGTTTTAATCAAAAAATTCCCTTCTTTCGTTAAAAGCATTTGTATTATTCTATCTTATCAATTCTATATCCACAAAATTTTAATGTCAAGAAAACAAGGGGGAGAAAAGTCGTGAAAAACGCAAAATTTACCGAAAGTTAATAAACCCTCAAAGAGTTCGTTAAACTCTTGAAATGGGGGTGGCATAATGGTATAATGATAAAATAAATCAAATATGTATAATGGAGGAATTGTGATGCCTTTTATCAATACAAAAGTATCCGTAGAACTTACACCCGAAAAGGAAGGGGCTCTCAAACAGCTTTTCGCAAAAGCAATGGCGGAATTCGGCAAGCCCGAGGCTTATGTTATGATGTGCTTTGAGGATAACGCAAGACTTTGGTTTGCAGGAAGCAACTCAAGCCCTGCCGCCTTTATTGATGTGAGCATTCTCCACACTGCTCCCCGTGAGGCTTACGAGAAACTCACCGAAGCACTCTGCGATGCTGTGTCGGGTGAGCTTGGTATACCCATGAGCCGAATCTATGTTAAGTATGAAGAGACTGAAAATTGGGGCCATGACGGCTATATGTTTTAAGGTGAAGTTATGAAAAGTTTTAGAAAAGAACTCTGGTTTAATGTGCCTTCCCGCAGAGGCTTAGTCAACATCACCCGGGATGTGCAAAATGCCGTTGACGAAAGCGGTATCAAAGAGGGTTTGGTGCTTGTAAACGCTATGAATATCACCGCCTCTGTATTTATAAATGATGATGAAAGCGGACTTCACAGAGACTACGAGAGATGGCTCGAAAAGCTTGCACCCGAAAAGCCTTACAGTCAGTATGACCATAACGGCTTCGAGGACAACGCCGACGCACACCTCAAGCGTACAATTATGGGACGAGAGGCGGTTTGCGCCATTACCGAGGGAAAGCTTGACTTCGGCACATGGGAGCAGATTTTCTACTACGAACTTGACGGCAAAAGAAGAAAACACGCGCTGATAAAAATTATCGGCGAGTGATGAGAACTTCCCCTTTGCTCTGAAAAATGACTGCGTAAGCGGTCAAGACAAATGTAAAGTTTGCGAAAATGACATTTCCACTACCTGATTTGGAGGTTAATATATGAAAATTACAGTATTATCCGGAGGTCTTTCTACCGAGAGAGATGTTGCAATCACTTCCGGTAAAAAGATAGCACAGGCTCTGAGAACAAAGGGCCACAAGGTTGTGCTTGTGGATGTTTTTATGGGCTATGAGGAGGACATCTGCGACATAGACGCTCTCTTTGAGGAGGGATATGAATTTGCTCCCGAGGGGGGTATTTCCACGGATGTGCCTAATATCGAAGCAATTAAGGAAATGCGCAGAGATAAGTCTAACCGCTTTATCGGTGAGCATGTTTTGGACATTTGTGCCGCCGCCGACATCACTTTCCTGGCACTCCACGGCGGTGAGGGTGAAAACGGACAGCTTCAGGCAACTTTGGACCTTATGGGAATCCGTTACACAGGTGCCCCTTACCTTGCAAGTGCTGTTGCAATGCACAAGGGATTTGCAAAGTCCATATTCCTCCAAAGCGGTGTCTCAACTCCCATGGGAAAACTCTATGACAGGGATGATCTTCACGCAGGTGTTTGCACACAGTGGGACAACTTCCCTTGCGTTGTCAAACCCTGTTCCGGTGGCTCAAGTGTGGGAGTTTCCATTGTGAAAGACAAGTCGGAGTACGAAGAAGCCCTCTCCCTGGCGTTTAAGTATGACGAAGAGGTTTTGGTTGAGGAGTACATCAAGGGACGGGAGCTTTCCGTAGGACTTCTTGACGGCAAGGCACTTCCCATTATTGAAATCATCCCCAAAGAGGGGTTTTATGACTACAAAAACAAGTACCAAAGCGGTGCGGCAGAGGATATTTGCCCTGCCGTGATTGACGAAGAAACAACAAAGGCTATTCAGAACGAGGCGGAGAAAGCCTTTGCCGCTTTAGGACTTGAAGCCTATTCAAGAATTGACTTTATTCTGACTGAGGACAATAGATTTTACTGCATCGAGGCCAACAACCTCCCCGGAATGACACCCTTGAGCCTGCTTCCTCAGGAGGCAAAGGCTGTGGGCATTGACTACCCCGAACTATGCGATTTGATAGTGGAGTTATCTCTCAAAAAATACGCACTGACCGTAAGGTGATTTTATGAAAAGTTTTACTCTCAGAGAAATTTTGACAGCATGCGGCGGTGAGTTCTTCGGTGAGACTTCGATTCTTGAGAAAGAGGTTTCTCACATTACCACCGACAGCAGAAAAATCGTAAAGGACTGTGTTTTTGCCGCTATTGAGGGCGAGCGTGTAGACGGCCATAACTTTATTCCCCAGTGTATTGAAATGGGTGCAATTTGCACTGTTTGTGAGAAGACACCCCCGAATCATTTACCTCACATTTTGGTAAAGAGCACAAAGGCGGCTCTTATCAAAATTGCCGCCGCCTACAGAATGAAATTCGAGATTCCTTTTGTGGGTATTTCAGGCTCGGTGGGTAAGACCACAACAAAAGAGATGATTTCCTCGGTGCTTTCGGAAAAGTTTTCCGTTATGAAAACTCAGGGCAACTTCAACAACGATTTAGGCGTGCCGATTACTCTGTTCACCCTTGAGGAAAGTCACGAGGCGGCTGTGGTGGAGATGGGAATTTCCGACTTCGGAGAAATGTCCGTGCTTGCCTCCATGTCACGCCCCGATGTCTGTGTAATAACCAACATCGGTGCTTGCCATTTAGAAAATCTTAAGGATTTGGACGGAGTTAAGAAAGCCAAAACCGAGATGTTCGGCTTTATGAACGAGGGCGGTGTCGCCATACTTTCAGGTGACGATGAAAAACTCCGTGAGATAAAAGAGGTTCAGGGAAAACCGCCTGTGTTCTTCGGACTGTCCGAGGGCTGTGACTTTACCGCCAAGGATATCGAAAGCAACAATACCGACGAAACCTCATTTACCGTTTGCTACAGGGGAGGAAGCTTCAGAGCCACAGTGTATGCTCTCGGCAAACACATGGTGACAAACGCTCTTGCCGCTGCGGCGGTGGGCAAGCATTTCGGCTTGTCCGATGATGAAATTAAAAAGGGAATTGCCGACTATAAGACGGTGGGCAGCCGCGCAAATGTGATTAAGACCGACAAACTCACGATCATTGACGATTGCTACAACGCAAACCCCGTTTCAATGAAAGCCTCAATGGACACCCTTTCCGGCTTTGAGGGCAGGCGGGTTGCCATAGTGGGCGATATGAAAGAACTCGGAGAAAATGAACTTCCACTTCACAGAGAAGTGGGCAGGTTTGCAGTGGAAAAAAGGCTTGACCTGATCATCGCGGTAGGTGACCTCGCCCTTGAAATTTACAAGGAGGCAAGGCCGTATATCGACTCCGAGTGGTTCAAGACTGTGGAGGAGGCAAAGCTTGAACTCCACGAAATGCTCACTATCGGTGACACGGTTTTGGTGAAGGCAAGTCACTCTATGCACTTTGAGGAGATAGTGGACTACCTCAAGGAAATGTAAAGGAATATTGCAAAAAAACAACGCAGGTACGGATGTGCCTGCGTTTTTCGTTATAGGTTGTAAAATCGTTTTGCGTTGTCACAGGTGATGTCGAGAACTTCCTTTACGCTCATCCCTCTGATTTCCGCGATTTTTTGGGCGGTGTAGATTATCATTGAGCTGTCATTTCGCTTACCTCTAAAGGGAACGGGGGAAAGGTAAGGGGCATCGGTTTCAAGGAGAAGTCTGTCAATGGGGACTTCCCTTGCCACCTCTACGCTGTGACGCGCGTTCTTAAAGGTGACTGTGCCTCCCAGGGAAATACAGCAGTCAAGACGCAAAATCTCCTTGAGAAATTCCGCGGAGCCTGAATAGCAGTGAATCAACGCCCGTCTCGGTCTGTACTTTTTGAGAAACTCAAGGGTGTCCCTGTGAGCCTCTCTGTCATGAATGACAACAGGAGCATTCAGGTCGTTGGTTAAGGCAAGCTGTTCGCCGAAAACCCTCTGCTGGAGTTCTTTCGGAATATCCCAGTAGTAATCGAGACCGATTTCACCTATTGCAACAGCCTTTTCGTGCTCATATAAGCCTGAGAGCTTTTGGAGGTAATCATTTTCGAGATTTTCCAGATTCTCCGGGTGAATACCGACTGTTGCGTACATGAAAGGGTATTTCTCGGCAAAGGCCAGGGCAGTTTCAGAGGTTTTGAGGTCAATGGAGGCATTCACAACACCCACAACGCCTTTTGAGGGGAGAGAGGAGAGAAGCTCCTCCCTGTCCTCTGTGAACTTTTCGTCATCGTAGTGGGCGTGAGCGTCAAAAATATTGGTAAACTCCATTGCTCAGCGTACCTTTGCTCCGTTGTCCATGCCGTCAACAAAGACAACCTGAACGGTGTTGCCTGTATCTGCGGCAAGAATCATGCCGTGGCTCTCCACACCGCACAAGGTGGCAGGCTTGAGATTCTGAACCAGGATAACCTTGTGACCCTTTAATTCCTCGGGCTTGTAGTACTGAGCAATTCCGCTTGCCACGGTACGCTCTTTTTCACCGTCATTCAGGGTGAGCTTTAAGAGCTTCTTTGCCTTCTTAACAGGCTCGCAGTCAACTACCTCGGCAACCCGTAAGTCCACCTTGACGAAGTCCTCGATGCCGATTTGAGCAATGCCCTCATAGAGAGGCTTTTTCTCGGTTTCGGCTTCAACCTCGCACATTGATTTTGAGGTTTCCTTTGCCTTCTCCCTTGCAGCCTCGATTTCTGCAAACATCTTTTCGGCGTCAACACGGACAAAGAGGGGAGTGGGAGACGAAAGCTTGGTGCCTGCAGGGAATTTTCCGAAGGCTTCAAGGCTTTCGTAGGTGTCTGCATCACAGTTAATCTGCCTCATGATTTCCTTTGAGGTGTCGGGCATAAAGGGGGTAAGAAGTATCGCAATATAGCGGATAGCCTCAAGGAGATTGTAGAGCACTGTGCCCAGCCTCTCCCTGTCCTCCTCATTTTTTGCAAGTGCCCAGGGAGTAGTCTCGTCAATGTATTTGTTGCAGCGCTTTGCAAGGTTAATTACAGCCTCCACAGCGTCGCTCATGTGGAATGCGTCAATGCTCTTTTCCACCTTGTCCATGGTCTCGAAGCAGAAGGCTTCAAGCTCTTTGTCCAGCTCGGTCTTTGCTGTGGGAGCCTGCACAATGCCGTCAAAGTATTTGTTGTTCATGGCGATTGTGCGGTTCACAAGATTTCCGAGAGTGTTGGCAAGGTCAGAGTTAAATCTTTCAATCATAGATTCGTAGGTGATGGAGCCGTCATTTGCAAAAGGCATCTCGGAGAGCAGGTAATATCTTACAGCGTCAACACCGAAGAGCCTGATAAGGTCATCGGCATAGATTACATTGCCCTTTGATTTGCTCATCTTGTCTTCGCCGAACAGAAGCCAGGGGTGGCCGTAGACCTGTTTTGGCAAAGGCTCGCCCAAAGCCATGAGGATAACGGGCCAGTAGATAGTGTGGAAACGGACGATGTCCTTGCCGATGATGTGAGCGTCGGCAGGCCAGTATTTTTTGTAGAGCTCACCGTGGTTGCCCTCTGTGTCATAGCCGAGGCCGGTGATGTAGTTTGAAAGGGCATCAATCCAAACATAGATAACATGCTCGTCATCAAAGCTGACGGGAACGCCCCACTTAAAGCTCGAACGGGACACGCAAAGGTCCTGAAGGCCGGGCTTTATGAAGTTGTTGAGCATTTCTTTTTTACGGCTTTCGGGGTAGATGAAGTCGGGGTTTTGCTCGATGTAATCCTCAAGCTGTTTTTGATATTTTGAAAGACGCAGGAAGTAGGTCTCCTCCTGAGTTTTCTGCACCTCGGTGCCGCATACGGGACATTTGCCGTCCACAAGCTGAGATTCGGTCCAGAAGCTTTCGCAGGGGGTACAGTACAGACCCTCGTAAGAGCTTTTGTAGATGTCACCTTGGTCGTAGAGCTTCTTAAAGATTTTCTGCACGATTTCCTCGTGGTCGGCATCGGTGGTACGGATAAACTTGTCATAAGAGGTGTTGAGAGCGTCGCAGATGTCCTTGATTTCCCCTGCAACCTTGTCAACATACTCCTTGGGAGAGATACCCTCACTTTCGGCGTACTTCTCTATTTTCTGACCGTGCTCATCGGTGCCGGTCTGGAAGAAAACATCATAACCGCGCATCCGCTTGTATCTTGCAATAGCATCAGTCAGCACAATCTCGTAGCTGTTGCCGATGTGGGGCTTGCGAGAGGTGTAAGCGATGGCGGTGGTGATGTAATAAGGTTTCTTATCCATATATTTCACTCCTTGTTGTGATTAGATTGCACACAGTTACAGTAATTATAGCATAAAAGCGAAAAAATGCAATATAATAAGTAATAGAAGATACAGCATACGGGAATTATTTTCTCAAAAGGGCAAAAATAACACTTGACAATGATTCTCTTATGTGTTAAACTGTAATTCGCTCAAGAGAGCATATATATCGCGGAGTAGAGCAGTCTGGTTAGCTCGTCGGGCTCATAACCCGGAGGTCGTTGGTTCAAATCCTTCCTCCGCAACCAAAAAGCACTTGCGTAAGCAGGTGCTTGTTTTTTTGTTAGGGTTATGAGGCCGACGAGCGTAGCTTGTTGGGTTAGTGCAGTAAAAACAGTTCGGTGAATAGTTTTTACAAACGATGTCGCCCAAAATGCGAGTTTTGGAGCAAGGCTGTGCCTTGAGAACAAAACGACACATGACGGCGACCGGCGCGAAGCGATAACCCGGAGGTCGTTGGTTCAAATCGCACCGAAGCAACCAAACAGCAGCCGACATT
>JAUNJO010000075.1 GCA_030533225.1 Eubacteriales bacterium | reverse complement strand
AGCATACATTGTCAGAATTGTCCGTATCCTGTGGAAAATTTGAATGGGATATTCAGGAAGAGGATGTCACCGTTACTCTGCTTATTTCAGAGGGAGGTGACGGCAAATGATAGGCTTTTGTGATTTGCATTATGCAGTAAAGTCAATTTTCCTTGTGGTAACATTCGTCACAGTTTGTTTGAGTGCCTGCCTGTTGCCTCGTGCTTTGTGCAGAAAAAAGCTGATTACGAAGCTGCTTGTACCTCTTTGCTTTTTGCTTGGCGGAGCAATGCTGATTACGTTTGCTGCTCAGGTAAAATCCGCGCACCCTGCTTGGAGAACATCAACCGTTGTTGAAGGTGTAACGGCATTGCCGATTATACTTCCGATTCTTCTTTTGCTTGCTATTATTGCAGTGCTTTTGATTATTGTAGTAAAGGAATGGCGGTTTGAAAAAAATTCCATCACTCGCTCGTCAGTAAAGGAAAGTCTTGATTATCTTAACACAGGTCTTTGCTTTGCTTACAAAAACGGTATGGTGATGCTTATAAACCACCGTATGAATAATCTGAGCCATACGATATTCGGCAGAGATTTACAGAACGCCAATGCGTTTTGGGAGAACTTAATTAACGGAGAAATACAGTCAGGTGTAACAAGGCTGTCTATGGGAGCAAATCCGTCTTTGCGTTTGCCTGATAAAACGGTGTGGACCTTCGCCCGTGAGGTTATTGACGGTATTACCCAACTCACGGCAGCGGAAACGACACGACTGAATAAACTTACGGAAGAACTGAAAGAAAAGAACGCAGAGCTTACTGTTATGAATGAACGTCTGCGTAAATACGGCGAGAATGTTGATAAACTAACACGGGAAAAAGAGCGTTTGGAAACAAAAGTCCGTATTCACAGAGAGCTTGGTCAGGCATTGCTCTCAACTCGCCGCTATTTGCAGAGTGAGAGTGACAATCCTTATGAGCTGCTGAATATGTTGAAGCGTAATATTGCAATGCTTCGTATGGAATCGGAGATACCGAAAAATGACGAGCCGCTGGATATACTTATGAAAGCCGCACACTCTGCCGGAATTAAAGTTGAAATAGTAGGACAGATGCCAAAGCAGAAGGATGCGAATATGCTGTTTTTTGATGCCGCCACAGAAGCTCTCACCAATGCAGTCCGGCACGCCGATGCAAAAACGCTCCGTATTGCGTTCTCGGAAGATAATACGGCATATTCCGTTTGTTTTACTAATGACGGCAATCAACCGCAGAATGAAATTGTTGAGGGCGGTGGTCTTGGCTCTATCAGGCAAAAAACAGAACAAATCGGCGGAACAATGGAAGTGTTGTATAAACCGAAATTTATTCTCAGACTAACCGTTATCAAGAAAAGGGGTGACAACCTGTGATAAATGTTCTGATTGTTGAAGATGATCCTATGGCAAGACAGCTCCTTGAAATCTACATAAACACCAGCGAAAAGTACAACCATATTCAATCCGTGGAAAGTGCGGCGTTGGCGGAGTTTTGCTGTCGCACCAATAGAGTAGATGTTGTTTTGATGGATGTCTGTACAGCTATGAATGCAAGCGGCTTGGACGCTGCCGAAAAAATCAAAAAGGAATTTCCGAACACGAAGGTCATTATTATTACAAGTCAACCTGAGTGCAGTTTTATTGACAGAGCGCACGAAGTGGGCGTTGACAGCTTTTGGTACAAGAGTTCCAAAGCAGAAGAAATACTGTCGGTCATAGACCGTACAATGGCGGGAGAACAGGTATATCCCGAATCTACCCCGTCCTTGAGGCTTGGAGATACATTCAGCGAAAACCTTACCGACCGTGAGCTTGAGGTTCTTCGGGAATTGGTTGCAGGTGAGTCTGACGCTGCTATTGCCGAAAAGCTGTTTATGTCTTTACGCAGCGTAAAAGGTCATATTCAGAGTATGAGAGAAAAAACAGGATTCAGAAACCGCACAGAGCTTGCCGTCCGTGCAAGAGAAAGCGGCTTGGTAATTAACAATAAATAAATCGGAGAAACAGAATATGTCAATTTTTGATAAGCTGAAGAAAAGTGTTAATGATGCCGTTAATCATATTGCTACAAAAAACGAAACCTTAACTACACTTACTTCTTTTGAAAAGATTACGCTAAGAGTTATTGGTATGCGATTTGATATAGAATACGAAATTTTGAACAAGCCGCCAAAAGCAGTTTTGTCGCTTTACCAAATATCTTACAGGGATGGTTCAAACAAGCGGGTTATTGAAAAAAGTGCCGTAACTGATACCGAAATGATGTTAGAGATTTTTAATATATGTAAGATTATAAGTTGGAATGGCTTTTTGGGAAATCACCCAAAGGACGTCAAAGACGGAGTGATGTTTACATTTCAGGCAGAAGTGAACGAAGGGCAGATTGTGTATGCTGAAGGCTCCGAGAATTTCCCTCAAGGGTACCACGAGTTTGTTAATACACTAAACCTGATTTTGGAGAATGACGGATTACATTCTTCAATATAATATAAAACGGTATAGTATTTTTTATATAAGTGTCGTCCGAAAAGGCGGCACTTTTTCTTTTGCCTGTAAAGTTTGCACTAAAGTACATTGTTTTGACTAAATAAATCTGTATAATAAAATGTGTAAAGGTATCGGAAGGAGGTAACAAGAGATGAAAAATATCGTTGTCTGCATCGGAAACGGTCTGATCTGCGAAGCAATAATTAAAATGCTCAAAATCAGCGGCGAATTCAAACCTTTTCGTCTGCTTATTCAGAAAAAGAGCAATATCGCAAATGACTGTGAAGCACTGTCTGCCGACATCCTCTTAATAGATGTATCCTATGCTTTTGGCACAACTATTGAAACACGACTAAACGAAGCAAAGCAGGTAAGGGAAAAAGCTTCCTCGTGTAAAATCGTAATGCTGTGCGATGAAAACTCAGCACCCGAAATTGCCCGTGAGGTTGCCAATGCGAAAAAGGACGGACTAATCGACGCTTTCTTTTATTCATCATCTGTAACCGAAAAATATCTGACAGCTGTGCTCGCTTCCCTTTAACGAGAAAAACGAACGGCTGTCCCAATGGTTTTATTAAGAGGCGGTGGTATATATTGACAAGATAAACTATTTGCTCTGTGCGGTATCGCCTTATATCTTAGTGAAGGAGAATATTTATGAAAAATAATTTTTACAAAAAGCTTTTAAGCATTATTTTGACGGCAATGCTGATTTTAGCCACAATTCCTTTTAGCTGTATTTCCGTGCTTGCTGAGGAAGCTGAAGTGGCCGTTTTGTATGCGAGTCAAATCTCAAATAACACACACCTTATCCTTGACTCGGATACTGAGCTTATAATGGACAAGGAGCTTTACACTAAATCCATTACGGGAGAATACAACCTTAAAGTAACCGGTAGTGAGACCCTGAATATTACAAACACTGGGCGAACTATCGAAGTTAATGAGTTTATATGCAGTGCTCCGATTTTGGTTACTTCTACCTCTGAGACATACGAAGAAGCAGCTATTTCGGTTGATTATTTTGAGGCATCGGGTCCTGAACTTGTGCTTTACGGTAACTACCCGCTTTTTTCCGAAAATGTGAATATAACCGCTAAAGCTGTTAATATAAGGGCGCTTAAAAAATCTGGCATTGTTGCGAGCGGTTTTATCCATATTAAATCTGAAACCTTTGTAGTTAATTCCGTGGACTCTGCCTTGCAAGCAAGAAAAGATATACGGCTTGTAGCCACTCGTTACGCCGAAATAAATTCAAATGGCAACGGCATTGAGACAACCAGTGGTTTTTCGTATGAAAATGCACATGTCTACCTTGGAGGAAGAATAACTATAAATGCCGACTTGAACGGTATAGTTACTTCGAACGGCAGTATATACGCAAATCCTGCTTATAATATATCGGCATTGGAGCAGCTTTATATAACCGCCTCTACACCAATCAATATGAATGGAATAGTTGATTTAAAGTGCCCTGATGCTAAAATTACTGCAACAGGAAATGATGAGCCTGCTATTAAAGGTACTTCAACCTATCTTGGCGGTGTTTATGATATTAAAACCAACGGCGGTCACGGTGTATTTGGACGACTGAGTACGAATCATTTTTATAGCGGATATTTTAAAATATCCGGACCTAAAGGTGATTATTCAGCAGTTAAATGTATAAAACTGACAATTGATGAAGGATTATCG